>JBGTAD010000115.1:0-12956 GCA_041750055.1 Candidatus Absconditabacterales bacterium
GCAGATTGATTGATATCGTTGGATAACTGAGTCGTTGTCGATGCATCTGGACCCAGCAATAATTCTGCAAGTTTGGTCCTGGCGATAGTTAGATTTGTTTGGGATTGTTGTAGTGATATCATGGCTTGAGTCGCATCCAGCTGTGCAATGATATCACCTGCTTTGACTTCGTCTTTTTCGCTCTTGAATATTTGATCTACGGTGCCGTTATTAGCAAATGTGAGCTGTAGCATGCCAGGGATAGAGACTTTACCTTGGGCAGAGATCGTTTTGGTCAGGTTTCCAGATCCGACTGTCATGACTTCGATCCCTGCAGTATTTAGCGTCTGAGTAGATGAGCTAGGTAGCAGATACCACAGCAATCATCATACAATGACCAGAGTCCATCCATATCCTTTGAGTCGTTTGATGCTCGTGAGTAGGTATCCTTGGAGAGTGTGGAGATATTGCATGATATACAGGATCACAATAAATAACAATAAAAATCTAAATGCTTTTATATCCAATATACAACTCAAGACAAGAGAGATTTACTCACTAATGATGATTATTTAAGGTATATTTAAGATGAGGATGATAGGGGGACGGCACTCATAGACTTCTATCCACAAGGTCTTGTAATACGAATCATAAATCTGCATATTCATGACAAAGATTGTTTTAACTACTCTCTCTCGTTATCATCAATGTCTCAGGAAACCTCTCTCAGTGCGTCTCATATACGTCAGATTTGGACTGATTTCTGGACGTCCAAAGGTGTCGACCATCAGCTCGCCACACCGTGTTCGCTCATCCCTGATAGCAGCGATAAGACCGTGATGTTCAATACGTCTGGTATGCAGCAATTTGTACCGTATTTGACCGGCAAGGCGCATCCATTGGGTAAGAGGCTGTATAATATCCAACCCTGTCTCAGGACCAACGACATCGAAGATATAGGAGACGAGCGTCATCTGAGCATGTTTGAGATGATGGGAAATCGATCATTAGGAGATTATTTCAAAAAAGAAGCGCTGACACGGTCGCTGCAATTCGTGACGCAGGAATTACAGATCCCGATTGATCGTATAGGCGTGACGGTGTTTGGCGGCGTACCGGACGGATCTCAGGATATCTCCTTTGATCAAGAAGCCAAGGATATCCGACTCTCTATGGGTATCCCAGCACATCGTATCAAAGCCATACCACTCGTCGACGGCGAGAGTGATAACTTCCGATGACCTCCAGGTGCGGTGGGTCCGTGTGGTCCGTGTAGTGAGATATTCGTGGATCGTGGTGATGCATATGGACCGGCTGATCGAGATATGTGAGTCAACGACCGCTACACCGAAATCTGGAATAATGTTTTCATGGAGTTCTACAAAGATGACCAAGCACAATTCTCCAAGCTCAGTCAGCAAAACGTAGATACAGGGATGTGATTCGAAAGACTGATGATGGTCTTGCAAGGCAAGGAGACGATCTTCGAGACGGATGTGTTTGCATCGATGTTCGCAGCGATTCAGCAGGTCTCTGGACAGACCTATCCAGCCTATCACAAACTCGAAGCAGATTATACCGATCATGAACGTGCGACCGTCAAGAGTATGAGAATCATCTGCGATCATCTCAGGGCGAGTACTTTTCTCGTCGCCCAGGGAGTCATACCGTCCAACGAAGGTCGTGGCTATATCCTCAGGAGACTAATCAGGAGAGCGTTCTCTCATCTCCAGCGTATCTGCACATCCACCTCATCCAAACTCCATCCATCTCACCTCACGTCGACCGTGTCAGATATGGTTGTTTGAGTGATCCAAGGATTTGGAGAGATCTACCCTGTCCTGACTCAGCGTGAGACTGTTGTCATCCAGACCATCACCCAAGAGATGCTCAATTTCCAAGAAACGATCGTCAAAGGAGAACAAAAGCTGACTGCCTTGTTTGATAGGAATACGAGCGGACGTATTAGCGGTGCTGATGCATTTTTGCTGTACGAATCGTTTGGGTTGCCGATCGAGATGACGGTCGAGTTTGCCTGAGAGCGTGGTCTACAAGTCGATCTGGAGTGATTTAAGAATGAGATGCAACTTGCGCAAGAGCGCTCTCGCGTAGGATCATCCAAGATGTTTGCCAAAGGAGTCGATCGAGCAGTATATCTGGAAGGAATTTCGCAGACGAGTTTCATCGGCTATGATCAGATCGACACCGCAGATAGTAAGGTACTCAAAGACTTCGTCCTAGATGGATGAGATGGACAGAGAGTCATTATCTTGGATAAGACAGTCTTCTACGCAGAATCATGAGGTCAAAAAGGCGATCAAGGAAGCATCACCCTCGATAGTGGTGAAACGGTCACGATTCGTGATACGATCAAGTACGCTGGAGTCGTGTTGCATCTGGTGGGATAGGGAAGAAGGATAGAGGTCTGAAGAAATTTTGTTTTTTTGAAACATATCATTATGAAAAACTACAGATTATGAGTCTTTTGAATGATATTAGACTCCAAGGGTAATTGTTTGATTATTCAGAAACATGGTTATAGTAAAGATGATCGAACAGTGATCTGAGGATGAAGAGAATCTGATGAAGATATACTAGATAATCTGCGAAGAGAAATCTATGAGGAAACGTGATGTGAAAAAGATAACTATGAGTTGTTGTGAATATGAAAAAATAAACATACGTATGAGTATCCTACGAGTTTGGCTAGCACAATAAACTGAGGAACATTTGATGGTCAAGCGTATGACATTTGTGTCATAAGAATCAAATCTGATGCTATCGACAAACTATCGTTTGATACCACCGAAATTAGAACTCATAAACGAATAAAAATTGAAGACATGGAAACATACTTATATTTCCCAAACCAATTTGAGAATTTTAAACAAGCATTAGAATCTGTTGTGTCTTCATTATAAGAAAGAAATGAAATTACTCGATGAATATATACAAACTGTGACTCAGTTTGAATCATGTGTTTGCGGCCATCGTGGAAAGTCAGTAAGATAGAAACATCTGGTCATCATCTTGGCCTCTGGAAAATGGTATCCGTATGATCGTTTGGTAGACTATGCTATCCGAAACTATTTAGTATGTAGATACAAAACACATGTCTAAACATACTCCCATCAGCTCAAGCAACTATTCCCATCTCGTCCAAGAGATCGGTAGTCTGCTGAGCACTGCGAGAAGTCATATCGCCAAACAGATCAACACGACAATGATTCATACTTATCGAACTATTGGTAAGTATATCGTGGAGTATGAACAGTGATGAGCAGAAAGAGCAGAATATGGACAATGATTACTCAAAAAACTTTCAGCTGATCTGACTACGCAATTTGGCAAAGGGTTTTCGGTACAGAATATCCAGTACTTTAGGCAATCTTTCACGTTTTTCCCAAAGTACCAATCACTGATTGGTACATTCACTAATCTATCCTGGACACATTATATTCGTCTGATGTCTATCAAGGATGAACATGAAAGATCGTTTTATGCTATTGAGACACATACGAACAACCGATCTGTCAGAGAACTCAATCGTCAATTTGATAGTGGGTTATATCTCAGATTGGCATTGAGTAGAGACAAGGACAAAATTCAAGAACTTGCTACCAAAGGACACATTATCCAAACTGCTGAAGACGTCTTCAAGGAACCCTATGTGTTAGAATTCTTGGGATTAGATGAGAAATCTGAATATACAGAAAGTCAGCTAGAGCAAGCAATCATTGATTATGTAGAAAGATTCTTGCTCGAACTCGGAAAGGGATTTGCCTTCGTAGGGAGACAACAAAGAATTACTAACTGAGCGAAACACTACTTTGTAGATTTGGTCTTTTATCATCGCTTCTTGAGGTGTTTTGTGCTTATCGACCTGAAACTTGGCAAGTTGGATCATAGCGATCTGTGACAGATGCAATTATACGTGAATTGGTATGATGAACATGTCAGACAAGAATGAGAGCATCAAACTATCTGACTGGTGTTATGCAGGGAGAATGATCACTTCTTGCTCACCTATGCCTTGCCCAAAGATAACGAACAAATCTATGCCAAAGAATATCAAACCTATCTACCAGATAGGAAAAAATTGGAAGATCATTTGACACAGTATGTACAACAACTTGAAGAAACAAGATAACGAGCATGAAAACATCAATCACTAATCACCATTCACTATTTTTACCTTCTACTACATATCCCATGTTCACTCCTTCACCAACACTCCTCCAGCGCTATGCTGATGTCTTAGTCAATTTTGCTCTGCATAGCGGATGAGGCGTCAAGCCTGGCGAAGTCGTACAGATTGTAGGATCCGCAGTCACCAAGCCGCTTCTCTTGGCGATTTATAAGACTATCCTCAAAGCTGGAGCGCATCCTCTCATCAAGATCAGCCACGACGAATTTGAGAAATCTTTGTATGAATTGGCTGATGATGACCAACTTGTCTATTCACCCACAGCTGAAATGATGGGAACGATAGAATGTATCGATCATAGGATCGGGATCATAGGCGAAGAAGATAAGTATTCACTGAGCAATATCGATCCTGCCAAGATCATGACCAAGAAAAAAGCAATGAATTATCAAAGAGAAGCGTTTTTTGCCAAAGAAAATAACTGAAAGCTGACACGGACATTGGCTCTGTATGGTACCGAAAGTATGGCGTGAGCTGTCGATATGAGTATCCAAGAATATCGAGAACAGATTGCTCATGCGTGTTTTCTCCATGATGATGATCCTATCCAGAGACGAAGACAGGTATTCGATGAAGTCGAACTGACCAGACAGCGACTCAGCGACATGCCTATCCAGACACTTCATATCCAGTGACCAGATGCAGATCTCACGATTGCTCTAGGAGAACACAGGAAACGACTTGGTGGCTCAGGGAGGAATATTCCTTCATTTGAGATTTTCACCAGTCCTGATCGAAGAGGAACAAATGGTCGGATCAGATTTGATCAGCCTTTGTATAGAGATGGTAACAAGATCGAAGGTATCGAGATTCATTTCAAAGATGGTCTTATCAGTCGCGCCACAGCCACCATCAACCAATCCTATCTGGACTCACTCATCGCCGTCACTGATGGTAACAAAGTAGGCGAATACAGCCTCACTGACCGCAGACATTCTCAGATCACCAAGGTCATGGGTGAGACACTGTATGACGAGAATATGGGCTGACCACAGGGGAATACGCATATCGCTATCGGTAGCGCCTACAAAGACGCCTACACCGGAGATATGACAAGTCTCTCCAAATCTGACCGGGAAAATCTGGGATTCAATGATAGTGCAGTGCATACGGATATTATCTCGACCGCTCCTAGGACCGTCACCGCGACCATGACGGATGGCTCGACCAAGGTCATCTATACTGATGGTATGTTCACCAGATAAAAATCTGCTACGGATTTCTCACATCTCCGTCATTGCGAAGAACCTAGCGATGAAGCAATCCAGAAATGAAAGAGTCTTTCCTTAAAAACTTCTCTTGTCTCAAAAAGATTTGCAAAAAAAATAAAAACCTGACGATATTCAGTGCAGGTTTTTATAGTATTATTTTAGTGATCATTCCGTTCTCCCATACGGTATTCTTCTTGAGCCTTTTTCATTTGTTGCTCTTGGCGAACTCTTTCGCTATCTATCGCAAACAAATATAATCCGTAAAGTCCAATTATTACCACTATTGCGATGAGAACCGATTTAATCGTAGCAGGAATATTCTCCCAGATTTTCATTATTTTTTCCATTTTTTCCTCCTTTTTTTCTTTTATCATAGAGAATAGGATATGTCAAGTCAAGTGCAGTTTGTATTCAACGGGATACGATATTATCATCATGAGCTCTTGTTTTTATACTAACATTTAGTTAGATATTGACAAGATTTTTTTAATCGATATGTAGATGTTATGAATAAAAAAGGACTAGGTGGTCCTCTTAGCACCAATCTAGTAAAATCACCAGGGTCTTGACGTACAGCTCGAGGCGAGTTTATCCAAGCTTTTCAATCCTGATCGCTAAATGAAAATCAGAAAAATCTATATATCAGTTTATTAGAGTGCAATAGTAAGTTCCAAAAACTAGTGAGTAAAATGGAAGAAGAGCGTTGAGAGAATGACAAGAGTATTTTGTAGTCGATATGCAAATATGCTGTATTTTCTTATGTTATCTTACAAATTAAGATTTTTTTTGTTTTTTAAAAAAATAACAATATCATCATTGTTATTACTTCTGATTCAAAGACGGTTGTTCTTAGTGGTGTCGTTATAACTTTGGTATAAAAATCATCACAATCAGCTCTTTTTTTGGTGAGATGCTTGTGTATGGCTTGACATGTTTTTAGTAAATATGTGCAGCATTATGTGTTTTTTCAAAGGTACTCAGTCATCAAATACATCCCCAGAGGGCAGTCATCTCGATGAGAGCAGGAAATGAGATATCCTTACTGCTTGGACTCAGCTTATTAGTGAAGTTCAATCTTGAATACCAGAGCAACCGCGTAGAGAGCTTTACGATTCTCTATTAAAAGCAAATAAAGCCTTCAAAAAATTAGCGGATGATAAGCAGAAGGATCGTCGAAAAAAAGGCAAGAGGTAGGAGTCGTGTATCCAGATAGGTGATGATTCTTTGAGTGTGTTGAGAAAGGTGTGTTAGTTCATCGTTCGTATTGGCTCGTTTCGTATACAATCCCCTCCATCTACCCCAAGATCGCTATCATCTCGACATGATGGGTATGAGGAAACATGTCTACGGGCTGGAGTTGGCGCACAGATAGTCCTCAGTCACATAGGAGTTTGAGATCTCTAGCGAGAGTGACAGGATTACACGAGATATAGCAGAGTTTGTAATCGAATTGTTTCTTGAGATCTAGGAGGAATGGTATCATGTCAGGATGCATACCGTCTCTGGGAGGATCTACGATGACAGTGGAGAGCTTGGCGATATGATGAGCGATGTCGGGCTGCTTGATGACTTTTTCTGCTTTGCCTGCTACGAAATAGGTCTGATCGACCAGTCCGTTGATCATTGCATTGACTTGAGCATCCAAGACGGCTTCTGGGACGATTTCGATGCCTACGATTTTGTCTCCTTTGCCCGCTTTGAGGAAACTCAGACCGATCGTACCAGCACCACAGTACAGATCTAGGATCGTACCAGATACTTCTCCTAGCATGTTCATCGCTGTAGCGAAGAGTTTCTCTGCTGCATAGGTATTCGTCTGAAAAAACGAAAACGGTCCTATCCTAAACGTCAATTCTACAGATTCATGCTCTTGTATGGCATCTTCATCGTGCTGATGGATCAGATTTGGTGTTTCTTTGGGGAGGTTGAGTTTTTCGTGGATATATCCTTCTCCTCGTAGCAACGTGATCGCAGAGTCTTGCGTCTTGACGATATCTGCTAGTCCATTGTTGGTCGTGATCATGAATGTCGTGATATGTTCGCGTAGTCGTTTGTCTTCGGTCCAGGCGGTCTTGAGCAAGTCTCGTGAGATCTGTCAGGATGGTGATGTCGCGAGATATTCGTCACTGATCACGAGATTGACCATGAGTTGCCCCGTTTGGACACCTTCTCTGATCACCATATGACGAAAAAATCCCATATGACGTTTTTGGTCGTATACGGGCAGTCAGCTTTGTTTGCAGTGTTTTTTGAGCATTGCGAAGACGGTATGTGCATGCGAAGAAATGAGAAAACATTGATCAATATCAAGAACTTTAGAAAACTGACCCTGTTTGTGAAATCCTAGATTCCATGTTGCTGAGAATTGCTCATCGGTGTCAGCTTTTGTTCCGTCCATTTTTTGTCCTACGATAAAATTCCCAAATGAAAACTCGATCTTGTTACGATACTGGATGGTGAGTGGAGAGGGAATCATAGGTTTCCGCTGTGCGCCTGCTAGCTGCTGACTGATCTGTCTAAAACCATCATCAATCAATTGCTGCTTGAGTTCTAGCTGGTGAGGATACGACATGACTTGCCGTTTGCATCCCCCGCATCCTACTTTGTCTCAAATGGTCTGGAGAGATCCTTGATCAGCGGGATTGCGATAGTGAGGACAGACAGGGGTGGCATCTGCTCGATATGGATCGACGTATTTGACATTTCGTATGATACATTCCATGTAGTCTTTGCGTTTTTTGATGACGCGACCATCGATGATCATACCCGGAAGACAGCCTCAGGATACCAGGACTTTTTTACCATTGGGGAGTTTTCCTACTCCGACTCATCCGTGTCAGATTTTGGTGATGTGTATATCTGGTATGATTAGCAGAGACATAGAAAAAAGCTATAAGTAATAAGTTAAAAGTCGAACGCAGTCAGATCTCCTCCTTCGGCGGACAGGCAGCCGTGGCGGAGTAATAGGTAGTAGGGACTGGCTTTTGGCCTGTCCGGAATAAAAAGTCGAACGCAGTCAGATCTCTTTCTCAGTTTCAAATCTTTCGATTTCAAATCTTTCGGCCTTCGAGTATTATAGATGGTCCGGTGTCGTATCTGATTCGCCATCTGGGTTTTTTATACGACTTTCTATCTGTCTGAGATGCCTCAGACTATGCTCGATCACATATCGAATCCGCTCTGCTTTGGAGAGTTTTCCTAGATCAGGATGGTCTTCTTGGGAGAGTGTTTCTCTGAGATTGATATGTCAGATCAGTGCTGCGATTTGGTCTCTCTGGTGCAGTCGATCCTGGATCCTATCATGGATGTCGCTATCTAGAGGCTGAGGTAGTGATTCTGAGATGGCTTTGATAGGGTGATCATCATTTCCCAAAAAATCTGAAATCTTGCCCATCAGTTTGTTCTCATCTCTCGAGAGGATCTCTCCAGGAGTCAAGAGTAGCGGAATAATGACTCTCTCCAGACGTACCATATGATCTATGATTTGGCTCACAGACCGCTTGCCATCTGGTGGGGTCGATTCTAGCTGTCAGTCAGTCAGTGACATCAAAAAAGCTTCGAATGTCTCAGTACTATCGATGAGATCGTTGAGTAATTCGTTAGTAGATCATGGGTAATGGGGGAGTTGTTCTAGATCTGCTCAGCTCATCGATGATATTCAATGATCAATAAATATATCAAAGGTACTCATTATGATCCTAGAAGGCAAGAGGAAATATTTCCCATAAAAGTCAACGCTATCTCTTGTGAGAATGCTATGATATTGGCGTTTGATACAGATTTGGATAGTATAAGGATATCTTTTATTCGTCCAGTCGTTCCTTGATGGTCACTCTTGCTTCGTGCCAAATTTCACTCGCAGCTCAGCTTCGCAAAGATCCTGCCTCCAAGACAAATCTGTCCAAACTTACCAGAGATGCTTGGTGAACAGACAAATCTGCATGTCAGCAAACATTCGGTACCGCTTGAGCGATCAAAGCCTTCGTCGATAACCCACAAACTGCAGCTCCGACTACTACTCAATCTACCACCACCAAACCTGCCACCACCACCAAACCTGCCAGCAACGCATCGACACAGACACACTCTGTTGCGACGTGATCAACAGACTTTATCTCGTATTTGGATCTGGGTGGGTCGGCTCAGTATGCGGTTTCTACACTACGGAATATCGTAGCGATTATACTATTGTTGTGACTTTGATATCTCGTGTATAGATTATCTAGATATCTGTTAGCGTTTTTTTATGATGTGTTCAACGTCAATAGAGTCATCTATCTCAAGGTCTTGCTCCCTCGTGGAGACGACAAAATCTCCAAAGAACAATCCAAAGAAGTAGCCAAAGATATGAAAGAAAAAATCTGACGTATTGGACAGGTATTTGACAATATCTATAAATTGTGAGACATATCGTTTAGTGATAATATCATGCTGCGATTCTTTCACAAACCTAAAGTGACCTTGATTCTCAACTATGAGCATGGTCAGGTTTCGTTTATTATTGGAGTGTATGCAGAATACCAAAAACTCATAGAGTGAGCGATCTCAGCACAATTCGCTGATGCATCTATCGAGCTAGCGTACAAACCCAAATTCCGAGCCAAAAAATATCACGATATTACCGTACTAGAGCCAGCCAAAGAATCGGTCTATCCTATCAGGACATTCAAGACGATGCAGGATGATCCGCTCAACAATATCTTGGACGCTCTGTGAAAGGTCAATGTGGATGACGTATTCAATATCATCATCCCTGTCAAACCCTATGTCGGAGATGGATTTAACAAAAGAGCAAAACTCATCGCAGAAGCCTTGTACAAGAGAAATGAAACGGTGCTGAATGGAACCCCTCGATGGAAATATCTGATCTTCCCTCGAAAGATCCTAGAATTCTTGGTATCCTGACCATCCAAAAACATGCTAGCAGGTGATGCAGAAGGAGGCAAAGAAATGGTCCGTATGCTCAAATCAGAAGAAGAATCCATCAATACGATGGGAGAAGAAGCGAATCAGCATCCCTTCATCTGTGGTCTGATGCTCACCACTTCGTCCGATGACCCTGTCAGAGCCCAAGATAATATCAACAATCTCATCGGAGCGTTCACCGTCTTCGAAGACAATTATAATAACAAACTGGATGAAAACAACTGGCACGCTGATGTATTAGGATTTATTTTCAAGCCCTTGTGGAAATTTGCTGCAGACTTTTTCTTGCCGCAGTTCTTCTTCAAACAAACGGTCTTCACCCCCAATCAGATTTGATCTATTTTTCATTTTCCTGATGGGAATTTTAACCGTTCGCCTGCCATCAGATGGATGGAATACAAGGTATTGGCAGCTCCAGACAATCTACCTACGATGAGCACAGAGTCTGGATTTATCATGACGGGTATCATCGCCGAAGAATATAAAAAAGGCGTCGTCTCCGACATCCTCGAAGAAAAATATCAAAACCATCGAGCAGTAGGTTCCAAGATGGAAGAGAAAGAAGAACTCAAGCCTATCGAGACTGTCTCTGTAGCCGAACAAGCTGGCAAAGAAATCATCGAAAAAGATGGTAAACAATTCGTAAGATTCGTCACCCAAAAGAAAGTACGATGATACAAGATCTATAAAGACGGAGTCTTGCTGGGTATCAATATCTACAGAAATGTCTTCTCTCCTGTATATATGAAACGTAACGATCGTACCAGACATCATTATATCATAGGAAAGTCGTGAGGTTGAAAATCAGTCTATATCTGAGCTCTTGCTCGTCAGGACGTCTGGAACGGAGATGGAATGTGTGTGATTGATCCTCATGGAGATCTCGTGGAATGAATCCTCGAATTCATCCCCAAAGAGAGAGCCCAAGATGTCGTATATTTCGATGCAGGTAATGAAGATCGTCCGATGGGATTGAATCTGTATCAGATCGACCATATCGACCAAGCAGATCGTACGGTCAATGATGCTACTGAGATCTTTCTCAAGATGTTTGGATCAGAGATTTTTGGTCCTCGTATCCAAGAATATTTCAAATATGCAAGTCTAACACTCTTGGAAGATTTCGAAGATCCGCCAACATTGTTGGATGTGCCTCGTGTGTTTACCGATGAGACCTACCGTGAGCTCAAGACCAAGAACGTCAAAAACGCCGTCGTCAAGAACTTCCGAGACAAAACATACGCCGCCATGTGAGATAGAGAAAAACAAGAAATTATCCCATACTTTACCTCCAAATTCGTCTCGTTCAATACCAATAGACTGATCAGAAATATTATCGGACAGACCAAATCAGCATTTAGATTTCGTGAGATGATGGATAGTGGGAAGATCATCTTGATCTCTCTATCCAAAGGTAAAATCTGAGAAATCAACGCCCAGCTGCTGGGTATGATCATCGTCTCTCAGATCTATAACGCAGCCATGTCTCGTGCCAATATCGAAGAAAAACTTAGAAAAGATTTCTATCTGTACGTGGATGAGTTTCAGAATTTTGTATCTTGAACATTTGCGGATATCTTGTCAGAAGCTCGTAAATACCGTCTGGGTCTGATCATGGCTCACCAGTATATCGCTCAGCTCGAATCCGGTAGCAAAGAATGAGGAAAAGCTGACGTGAAGGCAGCGGTGTTTGGTAACGTCGGTACAATGCAGTCATTCAAAGTCGGTGCTCCCGATGCCGAATTTCTCGAAAAAGAATACGCACCTGTCCTGTCAGCTCAGGATATCGTGGGTATCGCCAACTACAAAGCCTATATCAAGCTCAATATCAATAACTCGACCTCTCGTGTCTTCTCGATGAATACGCTGTGGACTCAGGACTACCAGAGCAAAAAAATCGCCTGAATCCTCAAAGAATATTCTGCCAAGAAATACGGACGCAAACGTGAGTTCGTGGATGCAGAGATCCAAGCTAGACTAGGACTCACACCCAACGAAGAAGCCCTCCCCGAAAACCCTGATGATATGCCTGTAGATCAGCAAGTCACAAATACTCCGGTCCCAGCGGCAACATTTCCAGACCCTATGATGAATACTGCCATCCCTGCTCCAGTAGCACCAGATCCTGTGATGACCAGCCCCATGATGACCGATCCTACGATGATGACTCCTACTGTGACGGATCCTACGATGATGATGCCACCACCTGCACCTGTCGCCATGCCTATCCCTCAGCAGCCAGTCCCGACAGTCTCATAATCCAAAACAAAAAAAATCTGACACAAAAAAAGCCCTCGAGATAAAATCTCGAGGTTTTTTGATTTTACATAGCTGGTTGAAAAACACAGCTATTGGATAACGATTTTTTTGACTTTAGTACGAAACATACCGTTATCTAGCCACTCAAGCCTTAGGAAGTAGGTTCCTGCAGAGAGGTTCACTACGCTTGAGAGGGTGAGTGTCCCTTGGTTACCTTGCTCGTAGGGCTCCCAGAAGTTCGAAGGGCTCACCCACAGATTGACTCCTTGGACACTATATAACACTGCTCTTGAGAGCTCAACCTGAGGGGATTCGATAGTCAACGTTCCAGTCTGGCTGACTGGAACTGGATAGACCTTGAGGTCTCCTAGTCC
>JBGTAD010000116.1:0-9060 GCA_041750055.1 Candidatus Absconditabacterales bacterium
GCCAATGAAACAGAAGCAAAAACAACCATTACAAAAACCGCAGTAAGAAACCTGTTTGCCATGAGTTGAATTTTTAATGATAAATATATTCGTCTTCAAATTTAACAAGTGCGTTTCAAAATACTAACAAATCTCCCAAAAAATCCCCCCAACAAAAAACTAATATCTAACAACTACGCTTTTATCGATGGTCAGAATTTATTTCAATGAATGGATCGACCCATCGATTATCATAAATTGAGGGTGTATCTATCAGACAAATATCGTATCAACAAAGCCTATTATTTCTTGTGATTTCGTGAGAAAGAAAACGTCTTGTACGAGAAATTACAAGAAGCTGGATTTATCTTGGTCTTTAATCTCAAAGGCGAAACACTCAAAAGCAACAAGAAATGAAATGTCGACACCAACCTGGTCTTTACCCTCATGAAAAAACACATCGAAGAAAAGATGAATGGAGTGGTCTTGATATCAGGCGATGGCGATTATAAGATGATGGTTGACTATCTGATCGAGAAGAAGGTTTTTCTCAAACTCTTAGCACCCAATCTGAAGTATTCATCCAGTCTGTATAGGAACGCCCATAATATGGATCCTCAATACTTCGACTATCTAGACAAACCCAGCATTCGCAACAAAATTTGATACAAAAAAAAAGCCCCTTAGGCACCAAACACCGTTTGGGATACTTTTCTCTGTGGATACAATGATGAGTGTATGACTTTTGTGAAGAAATGCAAATCGAAATATACCATAAGAGTGGTTTTTTGTATCCAAGCAGATTGAGGATATGCTCAATCATTAGACACTCTACTGAGTCCATACGAGAAATATCACATACCCTATATATATAGTCATCATGAAGACCCCTTGCCGTCTTTCAATTACTCCTTTTTTACCTACAAACATCAGCAGTAACAATATCATACTTGCAAAGATCACCATGAATATATCACGATTGAGTACAACATCGAATGGTAACGGATATATGATTGCGCTAACTCCCAAGACCCCCAAAATATTAAAAATATTTGAACCAATGATATTACCAATTGCAAGATCCGGTTGTTTTTTGTAAGCAGCTATTGCAGACGTAGCTAACTCTGGTAATGAACTACCAACAGCTACGATTGTCAAACCAATAAGTGACTGACTCATGTTAAAAACCTCAGCAATCTTGATCGCTACATCGACGATCCACTTACCTCCTAGCGTCAAACACAATAATCCTCAAAAAACATAAAAAGCTGAAACAACATAAGTCATATCCTTGTTTCAATATGCTCTTTCTGCTATATCTTTGTCTTTGTCTGTTATTCTAAAGGTATCATAAAGAAAAAACGAAAGAAGAGATATAAGAATCAGTCCATCTATTCTCGTAATTGAAGAAAAACTCAATTCACTCATTACATCATTAGCTATGATCGCCAATACCATAGCCGCACCAATACTCAATGGGATTTCTCTGAAAGCAGTATTTTTGTTCACAGATATGGGATATATCATAGCTGATACCCCAAGAATCAATAAGATATTTGATATATTACTTCACAACACATTCCCAATAGCAAGATCAGTATTTCCTTGTATACTCGCAAAAATGTTAATCACAAACTCTGGAATAGAAGTGCCAAATGCAACCATCGTCAGTCCTATTACAGCTCTTGAAATATGTAATTTCTTCGCAATCACACTAGCTCCATCTACCAACAAATCAGCTCCTTTGATGAGAAGAAAAAACCCAACAACAAATAGTACATATATCATGTGATAAGATTTTGTAGTAGCAAAGTTAAAATGACACTGAATTTCCAAGAGCAGAAATGACAGCAATCTGATTATATGATGATTACTCGTTTATTGCTAGGTAACCAACGCATATTTTTCTATGATCTGTTTGGCGATAGGTGCGATAGATGTCTCAGGGATCTGCTGTACAGGTATCCATTCTGCTCATAGAGAGTCGTGACCATCAGCTCATTGTTTCACCTGATGTGAGTTGAGTCGGACTTGGTAGTATATTCATATGTGATGAGACTGCTTTTTGTCTCCGCTACTCCCGACATATTCGCAGATATATTCATTATTGCTGAGAAATGATGACTCAATCACCTGCGTCTGGGTCTCTTCCATCATTTCACGTATGAGGCACTGCTGGATAGATTCTCCAAATTCGATAGATCCTCAGGGGAGATCATACATCCCTGTGTAGGGTCAGCGAGACTTTTTGATCAGTAGGACGGATCACTGATGGACACACAATCCGTATACTCCTATGTGGATATGAGACATGACAAAAAAGAGAAAATAAAATCTGAACCATATTGATTGGCGAAGTTGTTTGGCAAATCCAAAAGGACTGCCCTACGGTTTGATATCGATACATCATTGTAGGGAAATGCTTTTGGCATTTCTGTGTGGGTTTTTTTAGTTATTCACCACCTCTATCTTCTTGTCTCCATTGATGATTTCCAACTTGAGGGCTTTGGTCGCTCCGATGATGTCGTCATGTCGTCCTAGGAGAGCAGAATGTTCATCTGCAGGTACAGTGATGATGATCTTAGCAAGCTCTACTCCTAGCGATAGCTGATGCTGAGTCTTGTATGCTCTCGCTGCTGAGATGATTTCGCTGACTGTCGTATAAGTCATGATGAGTTGTTTATCTGATTCATTCAATCATTGGGATACAGGATACGCAGTACGATGGATAGAGTCGACTCATTGAGATACTCTATACTGTGACTGATAGATTTCTTCTGTGATATGAGGAAGATATGGTGCGATGAGTTGGATCACATTGAAAAACACGACATACAGTGTCTGCTGAGCAGAGCGTTGTTTCTCTACTCCGTCAGTGAATTGGTCAGGTTTGTATAATCTTGTTTTGATCATTTCCAGATACATATCACACACATCATTCCAGAAAAACTCTTCAATCGCAATCTTTGCGAGTCCAATCTCATAGGAATCAAGTTGTTTTCTTACGATTGTAATGGTTTCTTGGAGGCGTGCGAGAATCCACTGGTCAGTAGCATACAACGTAGATACTGAAGGTTGTGAAATCTCATGTGTACATCCTGTCATCTGGAGAAAATTCGCAACATTTCGCAGTTTCATCACGAGTTTATTGCCATTTTTGATCATGTTTTCATCAAAGACCATATCTTTACCAAGCTGACCACTCAGCGCCCAATACCTTACCGGATCAGCTCATCGTTTAGTCAACAATTCATCTGGTTCAACCTTGGCATTACCTTTGGATTTGGAGATTTTTTCTCATTTGGCAGCTAGGACATGTCCACTCATCATCACAGTATCAAATGGTTTGCTATCGTGTGCATAGTGTGCATGGATAGTAGTATACAGTAACCATGTACGGATAATATCGTGTGCTTGGACTCTTAGCGACATAGGCAAAAGTGATCATGCAAAGCCATTTTTGCGAGCGATATACTGATTGATATCTGGTGTAATGCCCGAAGTAAACCAGGTATCAAGGACCATCATATCTGGCTCAATATCATCAATAGTATGACCTTCTGGCAACACTTCTGGCATTTGGGAACTAGGATCAATCGCTCCAGCCTTAAGCTGTGCATCAGTCGGAAGGATAATCTCGCCCGTTTTACGAGAATATCGAATAGGCAGAGGAATACCAAAATTCCTATTACGAGAGATATTCCAATCCCATGATAAATTATCAATCCAATCAGTAGATCTTTTTTGCATCCATGCAGGGATTCGATTCATTTCATCATTGCGACGATGTCGTGTCTCTTTCAGTTCAATCGTGTTTACAAATCGCTGCTTGATTGGAATAATTTCAACACGAACTTTTCCTCTTTCTGTAAAAGAAACTCACTGACGAATTGGTGTTGCTTTTACAATTGATCATGTTTGTTGGAGGATTTCTGCGACTCTGGTTCTTGCATCATCGACTTTGAGTCAGTTGAGTTCATCAATATGACAGTGTTCTATTTTCCCATAACGGTTCACGATAACTTTGGGCTCCAAATGATACGTTTGGGTCCAATAGACATCTGTCTCATCACCATATGTACAGCACATTACTGCACCACTTCCTTTATCCATTTTGACTTTTTCATCAGTGAGAATCTTCACCTCATCACCAAATGGCGTGACGGCAGTTTTTCAGACAAAATCTGTATATTTTTCATCATCTGGATGTACAAATACTGCCACAATCGCAGGCATCAATTCAGGTCTAGTGGTAGCGATAATAATCTCACCTCATTCTTTGATACCAAAACGAACATCATAAAAGACACTATCAATTTCTTTTTCTTCGGTCTCTGCTTGAGCAGTGGTGGATTGAGTTTTGGTACATCGTAGAGCTGGGAACACTTTAGTCACAATATGTCACTGACGAACCATCTGCACAAAACGTTGCTGAGCGATTTGTTGTACTTCAGGCGTGATAGTTGCGTATGTTTTATTTCGGTCACACGAAAATCCAAAATCAATTCGTTGTTGTTTATAACTTTCGCGAAATTTCTCATTTGTCGCAATACATAAATCCCAAAATTCTTGACGACTAATTTGCCTACTATTGACTCATGTTTCTTTTTCTACAAGTAGTTCCGTAGGAATACCATTGTCATCATATCACATGGGATAGTAGACATTGTGACCGTTCATACGTTTATATCTTACCAAACATTCAGCCTGCGTATAAGAAAAAACATGTCCAATATGGAGCTTACCAGAAACTGTAGGAGGTGGCGTATCCACGCTAAACAAAGGCTTGGATGATGTAGGATCAAAGGCGTAGATATTGTTTTCTAGCCAAAATGATTGTCGATGCGTTTCACGCTCAGCAGGATTGTAGTTGGCCATGAACTGTATATACTATAAAAATAAATAAAAAAATCTGACACAAATGTATCAGATTAGGGGCTTGATTCAAGTGAAAAGTTGGGGTTTATGGAATACGATATCAGAATGATTTGTTCTATTATTTGAGCTCTTGAGCTATCGTATCTAATAGATCTTGAACGGTAGATACATCCAGATTACCTATGCGAGAATATTCTACGATCCTGAGGTATTCTCATCGGATTTTACTTTGTATTTGAGGATTATTCATCCATGTGTCTGGATCTGCCCTGTGATCATAGTTTGCGCTATAATTGGATATAGCGAGATGAGGCACAAATCTACGTAATCCATACAGCGTCCTCCCTGAGGCAAATGCTTTCATCACATATCATAGTCTATCTCCAGGTTGGAGATGTGTGAGATGTGGCAAACTATTGACGATATTTTCTTTGGTGCTGTTAGAATTACTTTCTAGATGGATAGTAAATCCTTGGATCAAATCAGGATAGTGAGTACTGAGATAATCAAAAATCAACTCCGATTCTGATACTTCAATCTTGGCTGAATCTTCGAACTGAGGTCTGCCACCTGTGATGATCATAAGACGATGACGAAACTGTAGCTGAGGAATCAAGTATCCTATATAATCTCCAATCTCACCATACCAATGTCCTGTCCCAAAAATCATCAACGCATCTAAGGGCTCTTGAAATCAATCAATAGGAACAAAACACAAGCTGTGTAGAGCCTGTATCATGGCTGGCGTGAATGTTGGTAGTTCTGGTTCTTTGGGAATAGATCTCACTATCGTGTTCATGATCCGGAATTATTTGTACAATAAAATCTATTTTTTTTGATACGCATCCCAAATCATATAACTACTTCAGTTGCTACCGTCAGATTTGAGTGTTGTTTTGATTTGATCAGATGTGAGTCGAAACATCTAAAAGATAAAATATATAGAGCTTTCTCGCAATCAAAGACTACAAAAGACCTGTGAGATTTCATTCTTTATTAATACTTGATATATCTATCATTTTCTTGTTCGTATGGACTGATGAACTTGATGATATCGCCTTTGTTCAATCATTGACGTTCTCGTGCGTCGATGAGTCATTGTTTGTGAATGATATTCCAAAACCACATCTCCGCTTCGTCATTTCATCGCATCGTGATCCATACGAGTCTGGCAGTATCTGGATGATCGAGCTGTCGTATGTGGACTTGTTCGACTTCTTGTTCTTCGATCATTTCTTCTTCGATCAGATGATCCAACTCCATATCGGTGATCTCAGTGATTTTTTTATCTTTGTGAATATCTGGTTGATATTCTTGTTCTTGAGATCACGAGCGCTGTGCTAATGATTTAGCATCATCGGATGCTGATCTATCAAGAATCGTGATAATCTGATCGAGAAATTCACGAGTACCCTGGCGAGTCACTCACGAGACACCATATGGTGATGGTAATCATCACGAATATTCAAAGACACTCTCAAAAAAACCTGACACTATAGACATGAACACTTTGGTATATTCATCATAGATTTCTTCATCATTTATTAGATCTATTTTATTGATCACAAAAAGCACTGATTTTTTTAGTAGTACTTTTTCTTCGCCATCTTTTGTTCAAACAATATCCAGATTGAGTAAGGTGTCATGAGACTCTCGTTGATAGCGAACAGATTCGTATCACTCGTCATCGATATATCTATGCTCGACATAGCTACAGATCTCTTGGATCAAGAGTCATATATCCTGCATACCCTCGTCATACCTACTAATATCCGTGACGAATGCTCGTACAGGAGCTCTCAAAATATGTCTCAAAAAAGCATTACCCAGTCCTTTCCCATCACTTGCTCATTGTATCAGTCCAGGAACATCTACCATATTAAACGTCGACTCACGATGACTTACTGATCCTAGATTGGGTACGATGGTCGTAAACGGATAGTCGGCGACTTTAGCTTTGACGTTGGATACAGCATTGATGATGGTAGATTTACCTACACTGGGAGTCCCGATCAGCGCGACATCTCACAGGAGTTGTAACTCGAACTCGAGCGCCAATTCGTGTCCTGGCTCTCACAGCACTGCAAAATTAGGATACTGTCTGACAGAATCTTTGAAATGCATATTGCCTATTCATCACTGACCTCACTTGGCGACGACGATACGATCCCCATGATGATCTAGCGTTGCTATGATACGATCGCGTCAGCTGTCTTTGATGACGGTACCTACAGGCACAGGCAATACAAGATCTTCTGCATTTTTGCCGTATTTTTCACGAGACATCCCGGCCTCACCGCTAGGAGCCTTGAATACCTTGCGAAATCTATATGGCAAGAGCGTATTCTCATGAGTAGTAGCTACAAATATTACCGATCAGCCTTTTCCTCCATTTCCTCCTGCTGGTCATCATCGTGGAAGATGTAATTCGCGTCTTGCGCTGATGACTCCATCTCCTCATTTACCAGAGCTCACTGTCAGACGTACCGTATCAAAAAACTTCATCAGTATTTCAGTTCAACAATAAAATGAATTTCTATAAAAACCAAAAAATCTGATCTTTTATACCTGTATATCAAAGACTCTTATCATATTCAATCACAATCCAACATATTCCATACTAAGTTGTAATGATGTCAAACCAACTTGAGAAGCAATCTCATAATAATTCGCATATTAGCAATAGATATCTACAATACAATGTGTGTTAAAAAAGACGTAATATTGAATGCGGATTGCTGCTATGAGACCGTCAATCTCGTAGTAGCTTTTTTTAAAAAGCTCTCATTATATCATGAATCTCTCTGAACATATTGGTATGAAATGAGTAGTCAGGTGCATCTTGATCACATCAATCTTGATCACGTCAATCTTGATCATGTGATGACTATCATCCCCATCCTATGCCACGACTATACAAGAACTTACCAATCAACTAATCACCAACCATCCTCGTATCAACAACCAGATATCTACACCCAGGACCTTAGTGCAGACATTTTGTCAGACGATTTGAGAGATTGATACGATGATTTCTGGTAATGGATACTATGATCCACATCAGTCTTTTTTCATAGCGTGACTATGTAATGAATTCATCACGCCCAAAAATCCTAACTTCGCTTGAACAGACAAATTCCTCAAAGTCGAAAAACGATCAGAATGGTGACTATCCTGTAATCCTCAAACAGAAATGGGATCCTGTGATATAGGTAAACAGGCATCTACATTATATCGTCGTATCATGAATGAGTTGGGTAATATGAAAATAGTACATTTATACGGTATCAACACACTCGATGGAGAGATCAAAGAAATAGCTAATAAATGGTCATCGGGGTATTTGGACTTTGAAATATGTGCAGAGCCTTGTTTGTATCCTCAGAGTTACGCACTTCTCAAATCTAACTTTGAACAAGCAAGAAAGCTTGCTCAAAACAATACGTATCTAGATTATCAAAACATCTCACAAAGCACGCCAAATTCTTGTGATACAACCAAACCCAATTTTAATATGGCATGGTGCGGATTAATGAAAGAAGGCAATATGATCTATTTCCACAATATGGTATATAATGAATTGATGTGGTATCAGCTTTTTGCTACGTATTATTTACATTTGTTGGCTACTGATACGGCAGCCAGCGAATTTAACAAAGACGTCCTAAATACACTCCGTCGTCAATGAGATTCGATTCAGACGTTCCAAAACAGCATAGCTACTTCTGTACAAGCCACCAGCATGATGCTACAGACGATGTCATCGATCCAATATACTTTCCCTGTGCATATGTCATTGTTAGTATACCAAGAGTCGGTAGACCAGTTTCGCAGATCGTTTGCCAAGATCTATACGCCACTACATCAGCTGTATTACAAACTCAGAAATGTCCAAGAAAAAAGCTAATCAATGATATATAAAAAACTATCTCAGGTATCAATAACATCAAAAGATACAAATCAAAAGATACAAAAAATCTGACCTAGTATGATGGTCAGATTTTCTTGTTTTTATATGTTATTATTTCATTGCTGTCCAACTCACTAACTAAACAGTCCGCCAACAGGCGGACCGTTTTGTGAAAAACAAAGTGATTTTTTTGATCTACATAGTACATATAACTCAGTAATTACTATAGAAACAAGGCATTTCTCTGTGATAAGCCTCGTGAATTTCAATAATTGATTCTTTCATAACTTTGC
>JBGTAD010000117.1:0-4939 GCA_041750055.1 Candidatus Absconditabacterales bacterium
GATCAGTTTCGTGAAGTAAGTCCCATGTTTTTTTGAGTCATATCTGCACGAGTCATCACGATTTCTGCAGCAGTTTTATGTGTCACGGCAAACAGCATTTTGTTTTGTGCATGGGCAAAAAACAAATGAGTTGATTGATCCGTATGGTCATAATCACTACTGAGTTTGAAAAGATCTCTGACTTTTTGATAAAATCTTTTTTCTGACGCACGAACATCACGGATTTGTGCAAGCAACTCATCAAAATAGTCTGCTCTCCCATCAGGATTCTTGAGTCTGTGTGTATCGATACTATATCATTTGATCATATACTCTTGGAGATGGATATTTGCTCGTTGACGAAATACTGTTCATTTTTGACCTCTTGTTCTCATCCCAATAGCGATAATCATCGAGAGAGAATAAAAAACAACATCGTATTTCTTACCATCACTGGCAGTTCTTAAGTAATTCTTAATAACTGAATCTTGGCTTACTTCTCACTGTTTCAAAATATTTTTTATATGCATACTGATATTAGGGATACTGGTCTCAAAAAGCTGTGCAATTTGTTCTTGATTCATCCACACATCACCGTCTTTGGCATACAAAACAACAGAAGATACGTCATCTTTTTGATAGATAATAAGCTGGGAAGCAGGTGGAGTGATCTGTGTTGTCATGATGATTCCTTACAAAAACTAAAACCATTACGTATGATGTATCTGTTTTCTTGCTTATCAATCTCCGCTACTCTTTCATCGTAGCTAACAGTGCTAATGCTTGCATCGGTGTACATTGATTGATGTCGGTAGCGTCTAGGATACGTTTGATCTTGGCATAGTGAGGTGGGATCGAGGGTTGAGTGATCTGTCATCGCAGTCATGACGGAGGTCCGTTTTGTGTTGTTCTGTTTTGTGTTCTTCCATGTTGTGTTGCATGATTTGTTATGAATCCATCCGGTCATACATCACATGATGATCATGAAGTATCGCTATCAGTCAATGGATTCTCCATCTGCGCAAGCAGCTGTCTGGCGTGATCGATGATCTCGTTGCTAATACCTGCGCGTTTGGCTACATCCAGACCGTAGCTTTTGTTGGCTCATCCCGAGACGATTTTCTTGAGAAACACGACATCTCTATCTGTCTCATACACGGAGACCGAGTAATTACGGATACCAGGATATTGTTGCTCTAGTGAGATCAGCTCGTGGTAATGTGTGGCGACGAGCGTCTTGGCTCATAGGGCCGTCGCGACATGTGTGATGATACTATGGGTCAGAGCAAGTCCATCATAGGTAGAAGTCCCGCGACCCAATTCATCAAAAATAATGAACGAACGCGATGTTGCATTATTCAAGATATTTGCCACTTCTATCATCTCGGTCATAAAGGTAGATTGTTGCTTGGCGAGATTATCTCCGCTACCGATCCTGGCATATACTCCGTCACATAGTGGTATCTTGACAGACTGTGCTGGTACCCATAGCCCACTATGTGCCATCAATACGATGAGAGCATGTTGTCTCAGATAGGTAGATTTACCTCCCATATTGGGTCAGGTAATGATATGGACCGTATCAGATTTTGCTGATGTTGAATTACCCTTACCCGAAATTGGTGTTTTGTTGCTATCTGCTTGCTCAGGTCTCGTGTATCACAGTGTCTGTGTTGGTGAATCGAACACGAGGTCATTGGGTATAAATTGACCATGATGTCACAATGTATGCTCTACGACCGGATGTCTCCCCGCGATGATGGATCGCTGAGTTTGATCATTCGCGATCTCTGGTCTACAGTAGTGATACTCGTGAGCCAGGAGCGCATAGCTACTACACACATCCACCATCCCTACCATCTCAGCCAAGACAGTCAAATCTGACAGGGATGATATACAGCGTTGTTTGATCAGCTCTAGCTGAGCAGATTCTAGTTTGATCAGACTATCTCTCGCAGAGATAATACGCTGCTGGAGAGCATCCAGATATGGAGACATATATCTCTCGGCTCATTTGAGAGTCTGCCTACGCACCAGATCAAATTGTTCATCTCCTCTCACGACCGCCTGCTCGAATGTCTGGATATCTTTGTTAGTGATCTCGATAGCGTATCATTGATTGTTGGTATATTTGACTTTGATATTGGAGATGCCTGTATGAGTGATGAGTGCCTGCTGATATGCTAGTAGGAGATCATCGCTATGATAAGCGATCACTCTGAGCTCATCAATCTGTGGATCTACACCGTCAGCGACATAGTCGACCTCATCGTGAAGGGGATCAGCTTTGAATCTGGTTAGCAGATCTGTTCGGATTTCTTGGGCGTGGTCAATGACTGACTCTGGACAGCCGACTTGTTGTAATTCTCCGATCATCAAAGGATCACAAGCCTGACCCAACACATATCTGAGCTTAGATACCAAGGATGCGGTAGGTCTACGCTGGATGATGAGACTCAGTAGCCTAGGGATATCCAACATGCCAGACAGAGACTGATGCACGAGTTTGGTATGATCAATACGATCTACATAAGAAGAAATATAATCAAGACGCTCATTGATCAGTGTACTCTGGGTACGTGGATGCAGGATCCGGTCTTTGAGGAGTCTGGATCCCATCTTGGTCGCGGTACGATCGAGTGTATGATACAGGCTATGCTGTACCGTCTGGTCGTATGAAGACGTCAAAATCTCTAGGTTTTTGATCGTAGTTTCATCCAATTTGAGGACATGATCTGTCGGGATGTAGCGGATAGTGCTGATCATGGATAGAGAGCCTTTTTGGGTGTAGGTCAGATAGTGAAAGAGCAGGGAGATAGCTTCTTTGCGACCCGTGGCACAGGCAGATCCGTATGACTGTAGTGTCTGTACATGCAGTAGTGTCGTGAGAAAACTCTCTGGATCATGTGGTCTGTCATAGGTACTGATCAGCGCTTTGCCCAGATGTCTCATATGATCGTGGATGAGCTGTTTGTCAGGCATATCGATATCGACGATCAGCTCCTGAGGTGATAGGATCATACATTGTCTGAGTAGATCCTCGAGGGTTAGATACGACTGCGTCATATATGCTCCGATCGCAAAATCTCCTCGCGCGAGATGGTACGAACCCGTCGTAGTTTGGATCATACATACTGCTGCTATGGTCGCAGAGGTTTTTGCGGTCTCACTCAGATAGGTCGCTGGAGTGACGACACTCACGACTTCTCTGGAGACGATTTTACCAGGCTTGGGCTCAGATGTTTGTTCTGCGATTGCTACTTTGTATCCATGGTGGATCAGCTTTTGGATATATTTGTCTGAGCTATGGTGAGGGATACCAGCCATAGGGATAGGGTTGGGAGCGGTCTTGTTCCTAGCAGTCAAGACCAGATCTAGCACTTTACTACAGATCCTCGCATCCTCATAAAACACCTCATAAAAATCTCCCAAACGAAAAAACAGAATACAGTCTTGGTACTGCTGTTTGATATCGTGATATTGCTGCTGTGCTGGCGTGAGAGACAAAGCTTAGTGATTAGTGATTGGTAAATAGTGAATGTATAAGCGGAATAAATGAAAATATATAAGAAGTTGTTTCTACTGTACGCCTCGGCACATCTTCACTTCGTTCGATTTCTACTGTTTCTACTGTTTCAATCTCTTACATTCAACGGTTTTTGGTTGACTTTATCTATATCAAAACATTGCAAAAAAATCTGATCCATATATACTCGCGAATACGTTTTATCTCACCCCCTATACTCACAGTGTCGTCTCGTTCTCAGTAGATGTTTTACTAAACTATTATTCCACTTGTTTGCTGATATGATATATAACGAGCAAGCGGTTCGTTTCACTCGCCACAAGGTACCCTCAAGGGGTAGCTACTCCTCACAATGATAGAGAGCTATCACATGAGTAATTGTTATCAAATCATGCTTTTTTCTTTTTACTTTTTACTGTTTGCCATATGAAAACATCTCACGTATACAAACGACTCACTCTCGCATCTATCATTTTCATGATCATCATGGTCATCTTATCAAGTAATGGATTCTTCGGATGAAGGACTGTCGAAGACGTATCACAATTTCCGTGAGCGATACTCGTACCTGCTGGGTATACGTTCGCTATTTGGGGTCCGATTTATGCTGGTATGTTGGTATTTGGTCTGTATCAGCTCTGGGGTAATCGTCAGGATGAGACCACACTGCAATCGATCCGTCCTCGAGTTATCACGAATGTCATCGCGAATGGTCTGTGGCTACTAGCAGCGACGATGTCTGGATTAGCAATCGTCACAGTCGTCTTGATCGTGTATATGCGGTTTTCGCTAGGGATGATCCATCGTATCTTATCCAAGAACTTATCCAAGGTATCCACACTCACGACGGTCACACCTATGAGTATCTATTTTGCGCGGATCACGATGGCTACACCACTCAATATCGCTTCGTATGCCAATATCCTGGGCTTGAGTGGAGCAGTCACGACAGTGCCTCGAGTGATTTTCTGGATCGGACTAGGGTGGGTGACGAGTATGGTGATATTTTGGAGACTCAGATATCTCAGCTTCATCTCGATCACAATCTGGGCAGTGATAGGATTTGTGGTCGCTAGGGTAGCTGATAGTCAGATATTGGCTGTCGTTGGTATCGTCTTGATCGTCATCAGCGCTATCATCCTGATCATCCGCCAGTCTCAAGGCAAGCTGAGATATCAGTAAATGAAATAGGGGAGCGGTAGAAATCGAACGAAGTGAAGATGCGCCGAGGCGTACAGTAGAAATGGAAAAACACAAAACTCTTATGGAAATCTGACCTTACAGATATTCTTGCGCATAAAACTCTAGTACGACAATGTCGGCCAACAAAAATGGGATGAAGTCACTCAACTCTAAACATAATCAACACTAAAGCGAGGGAGTGGGTCCCTTCGGGGACGACTGAGCTCGAAGCATCAAAATATCATTCTAACT
>JBGTAD010000118.1:0-21021 GCA_041750055.1 Candidatus Absconditabacterales bacterium
AATGGATCTAAAATATAATTCTCGATTGCATATCTACTATTTATTCAAAGCACTAAAATATTTTCATTTCAATTATTTTTAAGATCCCAATCGACAACTCAACTAATGAATTTATTTCAATTTCAAGATAAAGTGTTTACAATACTCTTCACTTGAGCACATCCATTTATAGGATTTCAATCCTTATCTATTTTTGATTTTCATGATGCTATGAAATTTAGAGAAATTTCTGATTGTAAAGATCACTTATAAATCCCATATAATATTTCATAATATTTCTGATCATATTCGCTTTCTACAAACACCTGTCTCCTATGTTCATATAGAACACTCAATGTTGGTACTCATTGTATTAATAAAGATAATGCTTGATCTTTACTGACTTTTTTTATACTTGATTCTAGAGATGTTTCATCTTTATTCATCACAAAGATCGATTCTTCTGGAGCAAGAGCAACAGTAGAAGGAGAATGTGTTACCATAATTACTTTTATTCACTTTTCTTTTATAAACACATTTTGAATAATATCTAGAAATTGTTTTGTCATCAATGGATGCAAAGATGCATCTGGCTCGTCCATAAGTAAGACATCAGGCATTTCAATATCAAAACTAGAATTATAGAACGCTAATATCAGCATCATCATATTTCTTTCTCAAGAAGAAAATCATTGAAATCCTACATTAGCTCAATTTACTCTGTTTCTAAATTCCAATATATACGCATTACTATCTAAAGGATATTTAGGATATACCACATCGTAATAAGGCAATAGAGTGTGAAGAATTCTATTCAATAATTCCCGCGGTGCTCCTCAATATATCTCCTCATACTCTTTTCTTATTTTTGATTTAGCCTTTTCTACTTTCATGTTAGAGTATTTCTTGCCACTCAATTCCAACATCTGAAAATCAGAAAGTTTTCTCATATATCTTTCAAACAATTCACTTATACCAATTGAATCGTCCTCTATTCAAGCTAAAGGAAAGTATTTAGCAAATTTAGATTCATTTCGTTCATTAAAATCATCTCCTACATTGTCTTTTACTCTTTCAATTTGACTAATCTGTTTTTTGTTAAATCAAGCATCTTCTAAAAAAGGTAATCAATCATTATTTTGATTAGATTGCGTGTAATGAGATAATCTGTCCCACAAATTCTTAATTATTCTTTCCCTTGCTTCTTCTTGTTGGGAATAATTTCCATTATTTGCAGATGCAATAAAATTATTTAGCATTTTTTGAGTTAATTCTTTTTCTCAATCTTTTAAAATAACGATCTTATTGTTGATTGCATTTAATAGATGGCTTTTCCCGATTCAATTTAATCATGTTAGAATTGTAAAATTATTTAAATTTGGGATTTTTTTTACAAAATCGTTTAAATTTTTTAATGACATATATTCATCTGATGCTGTATTTTTTACTTCAAGTTTGAACCCCATACGCGAAATTTATAATTTACTATAATAAAAATATCCTTGATAATCGCAGATACTATACATATTGATACTACTTGCAATGACATCTTTTGCTCATTAGCTCATATAATGAAAACATCTAAATAAGGTAGACGGATCTGGTGATCCGTGATCACCTCTACCATAGCTCTCCATCAAGACGCCACAATCGAATCTCCACGTTGATCTTTTATCGTTGGGCAGGCCCAAAACCAGTCCCTACTAATTACTAATTACCATTTACTATCTACCTATTTCCCATGTCCCTCTCATCTCTCCTGTTCCCTAATACTCTCCCCTTCGACGAGATCATGTCTCGCTACCCAGCTCGTCCTGCAGGATCTGTCGTCACGCGTATTGCGCCTAGCCCTACGGGGTTTTTGCATATTGGAGCGATCTTTCAAGCACTGATCAATAGTCATCTTGCTCACCAATCTGGTCCAGAGTGAGTATTCATCGTCAGGATAGAAGATACCGACCAAGAGAGACTTATCCCAGAAGCTATGGCATTGATTATTGATGGGCTGAACAAATTCGGCATCCATATCGATGAAGGGCCTGTGAATTCATCATGAGGGTCAGATTTTGTTGATCTTGGAAACTATGGTCCCTATACCCAATCTCATCGCAAACAGATCTACCATAGTGCGATCGCCAAGCTCTTGGACGAAGGCAAGGCGTATCCTTGTTTCATGACGGCGGAGGAATTACAAACCATGAGAGACGAACAACAAGCGCACAAGCTAGCTACCGGCGTCTACGGACAGTATGCCAAGCGACGTGACGCCTCATTGGAACAAATCCAAGCAGCATTGGACCAACACATCCCTTTTGTCATAAGATTAAAAAATCTGACACAGACTGGCGCGAGGATATCTTTTCACGATCTGATCAAGGGATACGTCCAGATGGATGCCTATCTCATCGATGAGGTCTTGATCAAAAAAGACGGTCTTCCTACCTATCACTTCGCTCATATCGTCGATGACAAGCTGATGTGAACCACTCACGTCATCAGAGCAGACGAGCGATTAGCATCCGTACCACGCCATCATCTGATTTCAAAAGTCTTTGGGCGAAAGCCGTTCACGTATGCTCATACCTCTGCTATCTTGAAGCTGGACAAGTGAAACAAACGTAAACTGAGCAAACGCAAAGATCCCGAGGCCGACATCCGTGAACTCCTCAAGTCTGGCTATCCTGTAGATGCCTTGAATGAGTATTTGATGACGATTATCGATTCGAATTTCGAAGATTGGAAACTCGCCAATCCAGACAAACACTATCAATCATTTCCCATCGATCTGAGCAGACTCAACCAGTCTGGAGCGCTCTTTGATCGAGACAAACTCAATCATATTTCCAATACTACACTGTCTGCACTCAGTCATCAAGAATTCTACCAGCAAGCATCAGCACGAGCCCAAGTATTCGATCCAGCATTATACGAGCAATTTGTCAAAAATCCTCCACTCGCCTACGCCGCACTCAATATCGAAAGACTCAGCGACAAAGATCCCAAGAGATATACGACTTTTGGGAATGTGACAACAAATGTTGCATTCTTTTTTGATGAGTTATTTCAAGAGATACAAAAAAGCTGACCAGCATTGCCAGAGATGATCACGGATGAGGTACGTGAGAAATTCGTCACTGAGTATTGCTCACAGCTCGATTTGACTGTCAGTACTGAGCAGTGGTTTGAACAGCTCAAAGAGATCAGTGTCAGATTTGGGTTTGCTAGTAATAATGCTCAGTACAAAGAAGGCGGATACATCGGTAAGATCTGAGATCTCGCTATGATGCTCAGGATACTGCTATGTGCGAGCGCACAGACTCCAGATCTGTACTCTGTCATGCAGGTGATGGGCAGAGAGATGGTCGAGAAGAGGTTGAGAGGGTAGGAAATAGAATAAGCAGCAAAAAAAACGATATCTGTCACAAATATGTTGACTGTACGTTATGATAGATAGTTTTCAGATTTTTATCTTTTGTATATGATTTGTATCACATGAGCAACGCAAAAAACTTATTAATCCCTATCCTATCAATATGTATGTTGCCTAGTATCGGAATAGCATGTATGGTCTGACTACTCAATCCTCAAATATTTCCTGATTATAGTCTGATATGAACATGAATAGATGCTAAGCGAGTTTTTAGTCAACATGGTGTCTATCAGACAGTATCATGAGCTGATATTAACTCATTTGTTCCTATGAATTACAAAGAATACGCTAAAGACAATTATTCTGCATATTACAGAGGATTAGTGATCACTGGGGCACAATCATCGTGATTTACAGTCATGGGAAACATTAATTATGCAAAAGATAATGATACTATCTATTATAAGTGATTACCTATTATAGGAGTAGATGTAGAATCTTTTGAGTTTGTTGGAGGAAACTTTTGAATCGATAAAGAACAGAAACTACTATATGAAGGCGCTATAGCATTATGAACGTATCAATCACTAACGAGATTGACTTGAACAGAGGTGTTTTTTACCAGAAAAAACATCTTCAATGGATATGAAAGATGGGGCAAAATGTTTGATAAGCAACTTACAGAGCGTATAACAGGATTCACGCCAGAGGAAGAAAGTCTTTGGGAGAATATTCTCAAGCGATATCAAGCCTGAAGTAATAAGGTTGATAAGAAATTGACTGGAGAAGTAACAGCGTCTATAGAGCAACAAAAAAATGAGTGAGGCAATAATGTAGAATACAATGAGTTCTCTTATGTTATAGAAAGTGATGTAGGCATCAACTACGAAGATACATATTTCCTATATAACATTGAGTCTAATCCTGATAGCTGTGATTATACTACATATTATACCACAATCCCCAAGCCAGCTCTTGCTTCACTATTCCAAAAACGAGCAAATCGTCTCTCAGCTAGCAAACGTACTAGCTATGCAACCCAAATCAATGAAGCACTCAATAGCAACAAAAATCTGACCCCTCAAGATCGTGTTATATTAGTAGTGGCATTGTACACGATATCACAATAACTCAGCAGGATACTTGGAAGACACAAGATCTTTCACAAATATGTTGACCGTACATTATGATAGATAGTTTTCAGATTTTTATCTTTTGTATATGATTTATTATGATGAAGAAAACAATATTAGGATCTATATTAGTATCTTCTCTGGTAGTCTCGAGCATATCTATTGCTTGTGATTTCTCACCTCTTCAATACAATACTGGAGGAATATTATACAATACTGGTCAATGGTACTATGGTACCAATCTTGTGAAGTGAAGTGACTACGATAGCTTTGAAGCACTAGATACTAACTATGCGATACAGACATACGCAAAAGATAAAAACAGTGTCTATTATATGTGAAATGTTATCACAGGAGCTGATCCAGCATCATTTGGTATAATATCAGGCACCATGTATAGACTGGATAGCCAATATATCTACATACAGGATAAAAAATACGCACGCACTATGGTTGATATATCTTCTCTCAAACAAAAGGGTCAATTCGCTATGGATATGAATCACGTATACAAGGCAAACACTCTCACAATCATACCGTGACTCCAAGAACAGCACATCTCCACGGACCAGCTGCCTGATGAATATGCAATCGATACTAATCAGCAACATTTGTATTATGATGGGGAATTATTGGGACGCTATCAATCGATATATGTTATAAATCCATATCTTTTCCACACAAGCAAAACTATTTTTTGACCAGATGGAAAGAAATTTGGAAGAGTGTTCTCGCCTCTTAGCAAGCGTGCGAGTGTTTTTTCGGATGAAGAAATCATGATGTTCAAAAAGTTGGATGAAACATGAGAATCATATCATGATGAATATATCTCGGGCATCCAAGCACAAGAAGATATATCAGAAAGTATATATGAAGATGAATATTTCTCTTATGTACCCAGCGAAAATCGATGAAGTTACTGTTCTAACCAGGTATCTTACAATACCATTCTCCCCAAGCCAGCTCTTGCTTCACTATTCCAAAAACGAGCAAATCGTCTGTCAGCTAGCAAACGTACTAGCTATGCAACCCAAATCAATGAAGCACTCAACACCAACAAAAACCTGACCCCTCAAGATCGTGTTATATTGGTAGTCGCATTGTACACGATATCGGGATAAACCAGCAGGGTTCTGGTAAGCAGAATATTTCTCAAGACTTGCACTTATACTTCCTTGAACTCAAAATTTCTTGGATACTAGGATGTCACAATCAGCTTAAAATCCTCCAAATTATCAAAATTGAGGTAGACTGATGCGAATCTCACATACGCAACCGGATCAATATCTCTCAGTAAGATCGTAATATCTTGTCCAATCTGCTGAGATCTTACCTCAGATCACGAAGATGATCGTTTAGATTCTAGCTGGACAATGATTTCTTCGATCTGATCAACACTAAACTTCCTCTTGGCAAACGCTAACAAGAGGGCTTTTTTGATTTTGGATCTATTGTACAATTCTTTGGTTCCGTCTTTTTTGATCACCATCAACTCACTACTAGAAATCCTCTCAAACGTCGTAAATCTATGAGCACAGTGAACGCATTCTCTACGACGTCTGATCATAGTTCACTCTTCTATCACACGAGAATCCAGCACAGAGGTATCTTCATGAGCACATTTTGGACATTTCATAAAAGAAAATTATCAAAGAATAAAACAAAAGCAATAAAATCTGATAAAAAACGGCTCAAATTTGCTTTTTTTGGTATCATGATTACAATATTTTTATACAGGATTATTTTAGCATGTAGTCATATCGTTATGGTTTTCAATAGTATTTGATCATTGTTTGGATCTCTAGGCAGCAGCATGGAGCAACTCTTGGTCGATGGAGTCAAAAAGATTGGCACACTTGTCAAAAATGTATGAACTTGACTAGAAAATGGTGCTGATGCAGCCAAGACTAAAATAGATACCGTAAGATCTACTGTCCAAACTCAAACTCAACAAGCAACGACACTCATTGATCAAGGAGTCAATCTGTGACAACAAGCAGTCAATAACGGTATCACTATGACTCAGACAGCATGAAAAAAAGCTGTCGATCTCGGAGAGACCGTCACATCCGTTGCTACGAATACCGCTGCAGCTGGAGTATGACTAGTCAATCAAGTAGTAAACACAACGAATCAGACAGTCCAAGGATTCACACAGACTGAGAACACAATGACTGAGCAAGGTATACCAGTCTCAGCTGACATAGCAAGACCAACTACATCAGACATACAGCCAACCGACACAGTACAGACACAAGAAGTATCCTCACAATCACCACAGTCCATATGATTGGCAACCACATCTACCCAACCATCTCAATGAGTGATAGACAGTTCTCCTGTACATACTGAGGATATCAACACCTCATGAAATCCCGTATTAATCATACCAATACCACCAACAATCCCACCAACAATCCCAGCAACATATACATCAAATCAAACAACTCCTACAGCATATCAACAATCAAACACCATAGGATCTGCTGAAACGACTGAAGCAACAGAATCTGCTGAAACATCAACGGTGACCAATCAGTATGTAGCACCCATCTCTACACAAGCACCCATCTCTACAGAGAATATTCCTGTCATCAATCCTCCTATTGCAAGCGTTACGAACTTCATGCCACAGACTCCTGTGGTACAGGTCACTCCTCCTATACCAAACACTTCATCCTAGCACGATTTTTCATATTTTTTCTCTCTTTTGCGATGCTATACACAGTCAAATTCGAAGGATTTGTCCGATATCATACAGACAATCCAGAATCTCATGAACTAGAAAAACTCCAGAAAGAGTTCAATTTTCATGAACTAGTCCAAGAAGATCTCCTAGAACTCAGCAGTGAGCAAGGCGTGAATCAGCATGGAAATCTCTTGATCATTTTGATCAATTTTTTGAAGTATAACAAAGATCTAGAAAAATATATCTTGAATGAAAGCACCATTATTGTGAGTCCAGATTATATTATCTCAGCATTGAGAATACCATCTATTCATCTGAATAATTATATCCAGCAGTGTATATCTGGCACAGTACAAATCGACAACCCATTGCAGGTACTATATCGTATACTCACGGTCATGTATGACAAGACATTACACTCACTACAAATCTCCGGTCAAGACGTATTTCGTCTGCAAGAATCTATGATCTATCGCAAAAAATCAGAAAAAGACTATCTAGAAAACCTCCTAACGCAAAAAATCAATATGATCGCCGTGATGCACAATTTCAAGCCTCATAGAGACATCCTATCAGATATCACGACAATTCTCAAAGACAAATCACCAAAACTCAAAATATACCGAAAAGATTTATCGTCCAAACTCAAAAAAATGATATCAAGTACAGAAGTATTATTTGATACTACTGACGCATTGATCAATTCATACAATGCCTTATTGAATATGAATACTAATAATCTGATTACAAGACTCACGATCTTCACTGCTATCATTGGAGCATGTAATCTCATCGTAGGTACGTACGGAATGAATATACCCCTACCTGGACAGGGAGGTACGAGTTTGATAATGTTTGGTGTGATCGCAGGACTGATGCTGATCGTCGCAGCAAGTACGATGTGGATGTTTCATAGCAAGAGATAGAATCTGTTATTGTAAAAGGGGTTAAAGTCTTTTCACTATACAAATGTATTTGTTTTTATAAACGTTTAGTTTTGATCCGCAATCCAAGCAGTTGTTACTGATAAGAGATTTTTTGTATTATATTGAAATTACTCTTTGTATTCTATAGAGATATGCGCAATAATAAGTTAATATTTTGCTATTATCTCATCTATCTCATGAAAAAACAAATCTTATGATGAATGATAATAGTGTTGTTCGTATCCGGATGTACAATGCCATGAGTACAACCCAAACAAACAATAACAGGCACTGTAGCTACTGGAGTCGTGAAGACCTCTACAGTGACTACTCAGACAACTGAAAATACTAAAAAAAAGCAACCTGTAGCTGGTAACAAATCTCCAAACGCAATATCTATTGAGTCTGCGAGCGTAGAAGAAAGACAAGCATATTTTGATCAGTTGCCAAACAATCCTCGTGTGACTAACATATTCAAGGAAAAGATCTTTAATGAAAAACTATATACATGATGGATTACTACTCATGATTATATAGAGTTAGGTATCAAGATATATACTAACGAAGATATGTTAGTAAAATCAAAAGCTCCATTCATTATTAAAACAAAAAGTATGTTGGAAGATCCTTTTAATACTAGTTATTTTATTGAAGTACATGCAAAAAATCCTAAACAATCTATTCAAGAAATTTTTAACGCTGTCTATCGTCCTCAGATACTAAAAGACTGTAATATTGAAAAAATTGATGGATCGAGCTTTTTTACCTGAAATAACAAATTCCTTGAAGCATATCACGTTGAAAATATGTCCTCAACTTGTTCGTTAAAAAAACCAGGATTATCAAAAATTGAGAATGTTGGTTTATTTAGCATTCTTTATAATAAAAAAAGACCAGATCGTTATTATCTTTATAATGGTACTGTTTACCAATGATGTGTTGGTGGTTGTAGTAACATCTTCAATGAAATCGAGTTATACTAATCTAAAAACAAGAAGTGTAGTAGCAAAACAAAGTGTTGATAAGAAATAAAAGTTGAAATATCAGCAATCTCTCTAAAATATCTATCACTTTTTAAGTTGATGTACTCACTTTTTGTAAGGTATTGATCTATCATTTTAGAACAGTCTTTAGGAGAATAGTATTTTTTGTATGTTCAAAAACTCTCTATCCAAGACTCTCAAAAGAAAATAAAATCTGATTGAAACTGACGCAGTGTTTACTACATTAGTGTCAGATTTTTTATTTTTTGTAGTCATTACGATCAATGAAGTGAATAATAGATTGAATTCGTCGTAATGGACTTTGGATCGTTTTGATACAATCATCAGTCGCGATGCTAGGATCATTGTATTATGGACGATATGGAGACCCTGTATCGAATATACTCAGTGGCGATATGAGTCAGCTGTTCAACCCAAACAATTCTCTCATTCCCTGTGAACTATGTCGATATGCCAGGATACTCATGTATCCGATTGTATTCTTATCCATCATGGGTCTGGTATACAGAGACAAACGTATTCTCCACTATATTCTACCTATAAGTGCGGTATGAATAGCTCTCGAAGCCTATCATTACCTACTACAAAAAGTCAACATTCCGAGTTCGTATTTTTGTACAGCAAGCAACCCATGCGATGCTCTACAAGTGAACTATTTTTGATTTATCACGATCCCACTACTATGTGGTATAGCATTCACAGTGATCTTCACGACGATCATGATCATGAGATCACACAAAGACAAACCAACAGACACAAAAAAGGACTAGAAACCAGAGAAAAACTGAAGCAGAGAAATCATAGAAAAATCAAATATGGAATCATATCATATGCTAGTCAGTTACTATTTCGCTCAATATTCAGATATCTGTACATGAGACACTGTCAGATTTATTTTGAGCGTTTGGATCGTTTATATCCTATTTGGTACATCATACTTGCATGCTACTCAAGATCTTCAATACACTATGTCGTCTAGATAAATATCATACATACCAATCGATCATGTCACATTATACTGACCAATGATACGTATTAGTACATTTTGTGTATTTTGCATCACTACGTGCGTTGGTAGATCACGAGTTGTATGCGAAGCCTCTCAACATGAAAGACCAACAATATATGGACGCACTCATGGCTTCCGACATACTCCTACCCGACGGCATCGCTTTACAGTTATTGTGATATAGACTATCACACCTGTGAAAGACCTCATCTAAACCATCTCGAATCCCGAATCATAATGGCACGGATTTTGTTCCGTATTTTCTGCAAACACTCACACACGAATACTCTGTACGCTATCGTATTCGTATCGTCTTGTATTGATCGTACAAACACGTCGTCCCGCGCGCTCACCAAAAACTCTCTGACCAATGATACGATGTCATCTATTCACAAGATGGATACAATACGTTTGACCGAAACAAACTCGCCCAATGTTTGCAAGATCGTCTTGAGAATGATATTGTGATACTACTGGTATGAAGAGGATCTCCTGTGCAAGAAATATGGTCTCATGAATCACTCGCGTTGATCCAACAACACAAACTCATAGTACTGTGTGTGTGAGGTTTAATAGACTTCTGGAGCGGGAAAGAACGTCGTGCACCTTATCTTATTAGACGATTCAAAGGAGAACGGGTGCGAAGATTTCTGTTACATCCACACAAAAACATGAAAAAGTTTGTATCATCTTTTGGCATTTTCCCGACGCTTTTTTCAAAAAAACTGTTGAAGTTATAGACAATAACTGCTATGTAATATTGTATCAATTTTGTATCTTATAATATCGTTATATAGTCATGATCATCAAAGAGCATCATATATTTCACCTAGAACATGCTCATCATGAACATATGTATAGAAAACTGGAGAATGGTATTGCCTTCAGATCGGACATCCTATTGTGTACGTCGACATTTTTGGAATACCAAAAAGACATTATTCAAGAAGGAATAGGAAATCTGATCGAAGACCTCACGGCACTTGAACGCCCAGAGATACGTGACGCCAAACAAGTCCTAGAACGCAGTCTACAAATGCTCAATAGTTCTCTGCGTGCATTTGCTAGCAAAGTCAAACAACAAGATATTCATTTCGATATCGTAGGATGTGTACAAATACTGCTCGAGCGTGATGTCATAGCATCATTGATTGGACCAAGCAGTGCAGTTATCATCAGAGATCAAAGCATCTATTACAAAATTGACAATTCGATACCACAAAAAGATAGCTGTGACGTTTTCTCGGATTTTATTGAGTGAGAACTAGAACAAGATGATCAGATACTAACATTTGGCTACCCATTGAGTCAAGTCATTGATCGTGACGATATCAAAGAGATCGATCAGCTTATCAAAAGCTGACAAGACCCGCTCACACTTATCCAAGACACCATGTTGACAAGGATCTGAGCAGAGCAATTGATCAGTGCCACATCCTATACGTATCATCGAGAACACAAAAGCATCCATCGCCAACCATTCCTCTGATCATCTACATCTCCGTCATCATGATCTAAGATTTTTGATCCACGTACAATTATCTCCCAAGAATTCATTAGAAAGCATAAATTTGCCATTGTCATGAGCGTATTGTGATTCGTCATCATGGCGTTGATGTACAATCTACTCAGGACAGCATTCGTCAACCAAAGCAGCGAACAATCTATTCAGACAAATTCAGGAGTAGTCGTCATCACGATCGAAGACATCAAAAAAGAAATAGCTCAATTTCAGCGTATTGATCCTACTTCGAATGCAAAAAAAGATCAATATAACTCTATTATGGAAAAACTCGTATTGCTCGAATCTAACAAAAGACGACCTGATGACGTCAAAAAACTCAAAGACATACTCATCACCGAATATAATCTAGGGTTTAATATTACACCTCTGAGCAAACTGCTCAACTCATCACTGGCTTCCCAAACCGTAGAACTAACGGCACAAGATATCCAGTCTCTTGGTAGACCACTCGCAATCACATTCGATAGATCAGTCAACATAGCATGAGCAAGTAGTGCCTTACTTGGAGTCATCTCCAATGACATCAAATGATCTCTCGTGCCATATAATATTCCCCAACTCATGACTGGATGTTTTCATAATCCACAAAAAAATGGGTTCTACTGTGTGTCCACTCAATGAGATATCTATAATGTCGGCAAAGCAGGTATTGAAACAGTCACTACCAAGTCATGAAAATTCCCTACGAACGTGATTGATATCGCCTGACGAGGAAGATGAAATCTCTTTCTACTTGTCAGCGACCCAACACTCACCAGAAACAACAACTTCATCGTCAAATACAATGTAGTACAAGGCAGACAACATGAATATCAAGAAGCTCAACCGTATACTATCTCCAATCCACAACAAAGCTGACAAATATTCGGTTCAGGTTTTTCATCTCTTGGTATTGATGGTAATTTTAGTGTGCGAGACCGCTCTCGCAAAGCACTAGTACAGCTACGAAGAGATCGTATCAGGACTAATCCTACTCTTATGACTTCTCGTACTATCCAACTGTTTGGATGAGATAAAGACCGTATGCCGTTCTCTGATAATGTAAAAGTATTAACCTTCCAAGGTACTGAAGACGTATATCTCTTTGATAGAACCAACCAAACACTGACAGTGTACAAATCAAACCCTACCAAAAGAAATGATACATTTTGGACAACATATAATCTGAACTATCAATATCGCGTCATCTTTGATCAAACAGAAAATCCCGTGATCGACGTAGCCATATCACAACCTGGTGGTAAAACTGAAGCATATCTCCTTACACAAAGATCAGTCATCAAAGTTAATCTCGTAGAGTTATGACAACCAACAGAATAAATGCATTGCTAATGACTTGTCTTTGTGTATAAAGATGCAATAATCATGTCACCATTTAGTAATCTAATCGAGCATTATGCCTCTCAGAACGATCAAGAAGCATCATAAATTCCCATTACTTGAATATATCAAGCCTGCTAGTGTTATTTTTATCGTAGTATGATGAATTGTATTTACACGATATTCATTCGTAACTCAACCTCAGAGTAACGAACAAACAACAAACACTAATCAAACCATCACTACAACCTGATCCACAGGATCTAAAACTGTAACAACTAGTAATACCCTTCTAGATCGAAAAGTAGGAAATACGATTAATATCGAGTGAATCATTACTGCATCCAGTGACTCAACCACGCGCAACTCTCATATCTTGGTCACATCAGACAATATTAAATACGGACTTGTTACTATCAATGTTGCGCTGTGATGAACAGATGGATATACCAGTGTAGAAGGCACTATCGTAGATATTATCAATGCATTACCAATCGTAGAAGTAAAGAAAATCACTGCACTCAATGAATCATCATTCAAACGTGAGTCTTGAGTACGTTATCTAGACAAACTATGAATTACCCTCAATCCCTCACTCATAACCAACGCGACTGCTGAAGTATCTGGTTCTACTATCACTATCCAAACACCAGCGTGAACGACGATAGTATCAGCTTTTGTTTGTGGTTCTTCCAGAAATAATAACTGTAAAAGAATGTTGCAAGATCTAGAAAAACCTGACACCCAATCTTTTGCGTGATCTAATGGACAGTTGTACTATCAATTATGATCTCCTCAGGAATGGTTCACTGCACATACCGACGTCTTGCGAGGATATAGATTCTCAGTACCCAATGATCAAGCGCTAGTCGAAGCATCTCAAATCATCAATATCATTGATAAACAGTTTATCGAATGATCACTATTGTCTGATGTCAAACGCATATGTTCCTCTCAATGAGAAATCAGTAATATCAATAGCATCAATTTCGTGACAGTAGAACCCAGCCCTATCCTAAGAATCATAGCAACGACAGAACAAAAGAAAACGATCAACTGTACCGCAAAACTCTCACTCAATGAACCATTACCTCTCATTGCTATCAATGTGAGTGTAGAGTGATGAAATACTCAAAACACGAATACATCTGTCAATACATCTCCCGAAAGCACAATCTCATACAAAACAACAGAATGACTGACATTATTGTGGCCAGAAGATTCGGTGAATGTGAGATCTATGCTATCAAGAGAGAACTTTGGAATCATTGGACTACGTTGTCCCCAAAAACTCTCATTGACACCCAAACAAGAAACAGAATGAACAGGTAATGTAGCTATGATTTATCTATGCCAATCACAATGGCCAGCAAATCAACTCATCAACGAACAAACTAAAAAACTGACCCATATCATGGCTAGTGGCGGTCAACATGTATATATCCAACTCAATAACCCCGAACGACTAGGATTTGTAGAAAGCGTCACTGTGCAATAAGTATTTAAAAGATTTTTTGTGTATTTTTGTCTCATATTCCACTTGCCTCTTAGCGACCTTTCCTGTATAGTAAAGAGGTTTTTTATTATATTACGATTGTCATGACTCTCATTGACCAACAACAACAACGCCTCGATCTTTGTATCAATAGTGCGTATAGATATATTTTCAAACGCCCCAAGACTGAGCAAGAAGTCAAAATACATCTACGCTCCAAAGGACATGATGATGAGACAATCGACAAAGTGATGGTCATGCTACAGCGCAAATGATACGTCAACGATGCACAATACGTCCAAATGTATATCGAATCAGAACTCATCAACAAAGGACGTCCTAGCGTCATCGTCATGCAAAAACTGCTGCAAAGAGGAGTAGAAAAGTCTGTCATCAAAGAACATATGGCGAAGCATGAAGACGATATCAGTTGATGACTTCACAAACGCATCGCCAAAGAAATCGATTCATACAAGAAAAAATGAATCGACGGATTTGATATTATCCAAAAACTCATGAGAAAAGGATTTAGACTCAAAGATATCAAAATAGTCATCAACAACAGAAAACAAGCAGAAGAGATGAGAGAATAAGGTAAAAAATGGGCAAACAATAGAAAGGAGTCTGTTTGTGATGTATCATATTTGCTTCGAATACTATCCCCCTATTTATTATTTACTATCGTCATGGCCAAAAGAAAAAGAAGAACAGTCTCAAGAAAAAAATCATCATATATGAATCTAGATTATAAAAGTATTGGATCATTTTTTTTAATTATTGGATGTTTATATTTTTTTGCGCTGACTCTAGCTTCTAATTCACCTCTCATCAACCTTTTCAATCAACGAGCAAGTTTGATTTTTGGTCAGTCATGAGTCGAAACATTCTTTGCGATTTTAATTATATTCGGTGTTCTGATTATCTGGAGGGGGAAGTTTCTTTCTACCCTGCTCAAACAATGCATCATCATACTAATATTCGTATCAGCGTTACTCAATTTCCCCGTCATCGACAAAGCAGATCTCAGCTATCAAGTCCATGGAGGGTTCTTGTCCTATCCCGTCATCGTTGCATTACAAGCAGCCTTTGGTAACAATCCTGTCGCTATCAAATCTATGACTATCCTGCTATTCGTAGCAGTCTTGATCTGGCTACTATACACGATCAACATCCCAATCCCCAAGATCAAGCTACAAGCTGCTAGCGATAATGATAGCTATATACCAAACAAAACAACCAAAGAACATAAGGAAAGCTGATCATCATGACGTTTTGCGTCTAGGAAGTTATCTCAGGACGAAGAAATCAAGAAAAAAATCCAAGAATCCGCACCGTGATGATCTAAACGTATCTGAACAGGGTCAGCTTTGGATCTCTTGTTGGGCAAAAAATCAACGGCTATCAAAGCATCTCACGACGAGATGCCTCGTGACAGAGTATCTGATCAGCATCCTACGGACTGATACTCCAAAGAATCTGTCAAACAATTGTTGCTGGATAAAGTAGCTCACAAAATCCAGTCTCAATCACACCATACATTTGCTACTGATAAACCTACGTTCTCCACCCAACTCATGGATCTTCCGCCGATATCCAACCCGAATGTAGACCAAGAATTTTTGGTAGAAAAAGCTAAAGCCTTACAAAACAAACTCATAGAATTCTGACTACCAGTGCATTTTGAGTGAGTCGATAGAGGTCCGACAGTCATCCAAATAAAGATTAAACCTGATGCAGGCATTAGAGTCAGTGAAGTCGAAAGACTCAAAGCCGACATTGCCTCCGGACTCAAAGCCAAATCCCTGAGAATCATCGCTCCAATACCTGGCACTGATCTAGTATGAATTGAAATGCCTAATCCCAAGCCGCAATTAGTCGTATTATCGGAGATCTTGAGTTCGCCAGAATTCGTCGAAGCAATGAAAAAATCATCCACTAATCTAGCGCTAGGGAAAGCTGTCAATGGATCTATCATGGTCAAACAGCTTGAATCTATGCCACATCTCCTCATCGCCGGAGCAACAGGTTCGTGAAAATCGGTCGGAATTAATAATTTTATTTTTTCATTGATGTACCAAAATACTCCTAGCGAACTCAAATTCCTCATGGTCGATCCCAAACAAGTAGAGTTAGAGTTTTTTAACGGATTGCCGTATTTGCTAGCACCTATCGTCACCAAGCCAGACAACGCGCTCAAGATTCTCAAACGATCCGTCGATGAAATGGAACGCAGGTACGAAGCTTTCAAAAAAGTCAGAGTAAAAAACCTGACGGAATATAACGGCAAGATTGCTGATCAAAAAATGTATCGTATCGTGATCGTGATCGATGAGTTGGCTGACCTCATGATGTCTGGTAGCAAGAAAGAAGTCGAACTATGCATCACTCGTATCGCCCAAAAAGCACGTGCTGTAGGAATGCATCTGATCGTCGCGACCCAAAGACCTAGTGTCAACGTCATCACCGGTCTTATCAAAGCCAACATCCCTACGAGAATCGCCTTCGGAGTAGTTTCACAGATCGATAGTAGGACAATCCTAGATATCAAATGAGCAGAAGATCTTGTAGGAAAAGGAGATATGCTGTACATGGATCCAGCGAACAAATTCCCTCAAAGGATCCAAAACCCTTTCATCTCTACATCAGAGACAGAGCGCATCATCACATCACTGACCGACAAATATATGAAAGGACTCACTGAATCTGATATCTATGACCCAGAAATCATCAGTATCCTAGAAGGAAAGACAAGCGTGGGATGATCCATATCTGATTATATAGCAGGGAGCAACGATGATGACAGTCTGACAGAGCAAGCTATAGAGATCATCATGGAAACTCGCAAAGCATCGACAACACTCTTACAAAGGAGGTTGGGAATTGGCTTTGCTCGTGCTGGCAAGATCATGGATGTCTTGGAACAAAGAGGGATGGTCTGACCACAAGACGGTGCCAAGCCTAGAGAGATTTATATATAGGAAAGAAAGGAGAAAGGAGAAAGGAGAAAGGAGAAAGCTAGAAGTGATAAAAACAATGTCGACCAACAAAAATGAGATGAAGCAGCAAGACTTCTTACCAAACCTTACTCAGCGAACAAGTGGGTCCCCGAAAGGGGGACGAAGTGAGCATGAGACTATCAAAACTTGATTCTACAATAGGAACGCAACTTCTTGGTCGACGAGGGATTTTTTGTCTACTTTTTTTGCCTGGCAGAAAAAAAGTAGATCCCGCTGAAGGAGAATATATTAAAACATATTTTTTATTCACTTTATCTTGATTTCATGTCGGATCTTGGTATATATTGATGTACCCATGAGGGTAGAAAAAAGTGCGGATGTAACTCAATTGGCTAGAGTACCTTCCTTCCAAGTAGGCTGTTGCGCGTTCGAGTCGCGTCATCCGCTTTTTTTTATTTAAAATTTTTGCAAAAAAACCTTCCAAGTGGGGTATTTGACGCTCGCCCCGAAAGCTTTCGGGGTTCAGTCGCGTCATCCGCTTTTTTATAATCCCCTACTCCATGGGTACTTCCATCACCAACACATCAGTCCCGGACTGTATATCCAAGACTATTGTTTCTTGAGCTTGAATAGTCATAGCGTCTCTAGGTCCAGCTGTCATGCCATCCATACTGACGGATCAGGCGATGACGAATACATATACTCCATGAGCAGGATCTTGTAGTGTATAAGTCACCGTATCAGATTTGTTTCGTTTGCCTCTGTATATTCGTGCATCTTGATGGATCGACAATCCTCCTGATGACGAAGTACTGGTATCAGGATGGACTAACAGCGAAAGCTGATTATCGGTCAGTTCAATGAGTTTTTCATCATGTCTAGGCGAGACACCGCGACTACGAGGCTGTATCCGGATCTGGAGAAATGATGTCTCTTGATCCTGGTAGGCGTTGTACTCTGCATGAGCCAAGCCTGTACCCGCAGACATGACCTGGATCATCTCAGGCGTGATAGTTGTACGATGTCACATGCTATCCTGATGCATGAGTCCTCCGGTCAATGGGATACTAATGATCTCCATATCGCGATGAGGATGGGATGGGAATCCTGATCCTCACTGGATCGTATCATCATTGAGGACTCTGAGAGCTCCAAATCACATCTGAGCTGGATCATACCATTCTCAGAAACTAAAACTATGATACGAATCTAATCGATCAATCTGTGTGTGGCCTCTGTGGTCTGCGGGATAGAAATGTATAGACATGAGAATACTCTCTCAAAACATATAAAAATCTGAATTACGATACATTGATTTTTAGTTGATTTCTTAGCATTCTACTGTATCCAGTCAAACCTCTTGAGGTCTATATATTCTTGATAGAACAAAATGCTGTTGAAATAATCATTCATTTCGTGAATTTATAACTGAGTATATTAGACAGTTTGATGATTTCAATACCAACCCTATGATCTCTCTCCTCCCCTACAATACCTTTCATCTGGACGTCCAGACTCGTGAACTGATCAGCATCAGCTCATCACAGCAACTCATGGATCTCGCTCGCTCTTGATATCTTGCCTGAGCTCTCGAAGATCAGCTTTGTCTTATCCTTGGATGATGATCCAACATACTCTTTATCCAGGATCGAGATGGGATCGTCTTGCTCAATCAAATCCAAGGCAAAGAAATCTTGACACAGGACGACGAAACCGTGACCATCAAAGTCTGATGAGGAGAAAACTGGCATGAGCTAGTGATGCGAACCGTGCAGCAAGGACGACGAGGGATAGAAAATCTCGCCCTGATACCATGAAGCGTAGGCGCAGCACCTGTACAGAATATCGGAGCCTACGGCGTCGAAGCCAAAGACAGCATCCTGAGCGTCTCGGGAGTAGATTTGAGTGATGGAGAATCCTTTGAGCTAAGCAATGTACAGTGTCAGTTGTGATATCGCGATAGTGTATTCAAACATCCTGGATACGAGAACTCTTTCATCACGCATGTGACCTGGAAGCTCTCGAAGATACCTCATCCCAAGCTATGATACGCAGATATTACCAAAAAAATCGAAATCTGACACATCGATCTAACGATGCTGACATCTCACGACATTGCCCAGATGATCGTAGAGATAAGACAGTCCAAACTACCTGATCGGACGCAGATCGGTACAGCAGGAAGTTTTTTCAAAAACCCGATCGTATCGATCCAGACATCTGACTCACTCACATCACAGTATCCTACTATGCCACTGTATCCGATCGATGATACTCAGGTCAAACTCTCAGCCTGACGACTCATCGATCAATGTGGTCGGAAGAATGTCCAGCACTGAGCTGTCGGCACCTACGAAAAACATGCTCTCGTACTGGTACATCATGGCGGCGGGACAGGTCAACAACTCTGGGATTTTGCACAGCAAATCATCCAAAGCGTCTGGGAGAAGTTTGGTGTCAGAATACAGCCCGAAGTAAAAGTGATACAACAGACCAATCACTAGCTGAGAAAAAAAACCTCTCCTATCGCGACATCTCCTATCTTACTTCATCGATAGCATTTGGATAGGTTGATCCATTGGAGATCATGAGATAGTTTTCATCCAACCCAAAACCCGTCCCCGATATCATTCTTGAAAATTTTGCTCACTACACGATTTTGCTCTTTACTATGATATATGTATGTACTTATTGTTGATAGGACTGTGGAGTCTGATACCTACCGTCAATATCATATCACTGGATTATAGCTCTGATTCATCGATAACACGCTATGTATGATATGATACGCCTTTTGATACGATCTCATATAGACCTACAGACCTGGTGATAGTCAATCCTAGAGCTAGCCTGAGATATTCAGATACGTATATCGCGAGTGGATATCACTACCTCAGGAACGACGCCCGCGACGCGCTATACGCTCTAGCGGATGCGTATTATACTCAGACCAGACAACATATGACTCTGGTCAGTGCATATAGGAGCTACGCTTTTCAGCTCAGTATCGTCACGGACAGTTGCAAACAAAGTAGACTATGCGCGCTACCTGGCAGATCAGAACATCAAGCAGGGCTAGCTGTCGATCTATGATGACGCAATAGCCAGAGACTCACTACCAAGAGTCGCGAGTACGAACGACTCAGACAACATGCTCACACATATGGTCGACACCAGACCTACCAGTACGGATCCAAGGTTGATGGATATGCCAGAGAGCTACGACACTGGAGATATGTAGGAGTACCTTTGGCGACATTTTTACACACACAAAAACTGAGCTTCGCTCAGCGACATGTGTTCATAAGAAGCAATAATAACTAAGGATTAGTCGTTATTTTTCTCCATCATTTCTTGATAGATCTTTAGAATTAATCACCCTATAGTGTCTTTGTTAATCGCAATAGGTCCTTTCATTTTCTCTCCAACAGCAGATAACAGCTCTGTTTCATCAGGTGATAGATCATTCAATGCTTGAACCAATTCATTAGCTATTGTTTGATTAGATCTACGTGATTTCAAAAATGCTAATCATACCTTTGTGATAGTAGATACTTGCATATCACTCAATGTTATATTACTCCTTTCTCATTGCTGTCCAACTCAAATAGGTC
>JBGTAD010000119.1:0-9147 GCA_041750055.1 Candidatus Absconditabacterales bacterium
TGCATCATGGAAGAGATAAATCAGAATACATAAGTCAAGTAAACGACAATCTCCACGACGCAATCAATATCGTCTATCATGCAGATAATATGTCTTCTACAGAAAGAAACGAAAGAGAAGATGATGAAAAAAATCACAGTGTAAAAACAACACCATTGACAAGCATTTTTGAAGTTATTTTTGGGCAACAAAACAAAGATGAAAAATATATCTATCATCCATGATCATTGTCTGATAAAGAAACAACATGCCAACCATCAAAATATACAACTAATGTTGATTTTGAAAAACTCGCAAGCTGATTTCTTGCATGACTTGATCTTTTGATGATACAAGGCAAAGACTTTGACGATCAAACATCATTAGAGAAGCTGGACGCACGAATTAGTCAGTGTGATCTATTGTGTCAAGAATATATGACTTTGGTCCCCAGTGATGCATACACCAGCGAAAGAGCTGATATATCTCTCTATGATCATACCAAACTCGTCGTTGCCAATGCGGTTGTCCTGTATCATACCCATATCCAAACACCGACCAAACGATCACAATCGTCATGAGACATCACCCAAAAAACAAACGTCTCGCTCATCGGAACGGATCTTCCTGGTATTCAAGCATATCTTGATCAAGCAATGAAACTCTCCAAATGACTCAACAAAAGACTCAGAGCCAGATCTCTCACTATCCAACTCCTCAATGAAGCTATCGTCCACTACATCATCACTAAACTCGATCTTCCTCGTGCCAATGTCATCATCAACGCCGGTAGTCAAGCAGTCATCCTCGCACCGCAGACTGATCCAAATACGATTCAAAGAATCAATGATAGCATCAATGAGTTTTTGATCACGCAGTATAGTGGGTATTTGAGATCAGTAGTTACATCGTATGATACACAGTTGTCTCATATCTATCCAGAGAAAAAAGCAGATTCAGAAAACACTGACGAATTCCAACGTACAATCATCGCATTGAAAAAAAAGCTCACTGAGGACAAACATCGTATGAGTATGACGATTGCCTATCAGCTTTTTGATCACGATAATCCGTTTCGTGATGCAGGAATCAATCCATGAAAAAGAAACAAACACGATGATGAAATAAATGATGAGCTAGCAGATGATGAAACATTATTTGATGAAGGGAAACCAAACGAAAAACTTGGTAAAGAAGAAAAACTCGGTCAGAAAATTGTTTTGCTAGAAAGCAAGGATCTTGCCATCGTCTATCGTAATGAATCAGGAAAGTTTACATTTGATCGAGAATTTGAGCGTAAAACGTCGTCAGACAATATCTTTTTTCTTCGTTTCAATACATGGTGGGATAGTACCAAGATAGAAAACAACACTATAGCAAAATCTATCAATCTCTATGTTGCAAAAGATGGTGATAGCGTAAAAGATTTTGAGAAAATAGCAGACAATGATTATCTTGCATATATCAAAGGTGATGTCGACAATATGTCCTTGATCTTGCAGTATGGATTTGGTGATGAACACACAAATTTAAAGCACCAGTACAGTATATCTCGTATTGTGAGTTTTGCAAGGTTGTTGGAATATTTTTTTGGGGTCAGAACAGAGCGTTTCTTGAAAAAAGAATTTGAAAATACAAGTTATACAGTATTTTCGTGAGGAGATGATTTTGAGTTGATCGTCAAGTATAGCGATGCAATCAGTTTGATACAATCCTATACCAAGCTCTTTCATGAGTTTGTTTGCCAAAATCCAACGATCCATTTTTCGCTGGGGATGGTCTTGTTCAAATACAAAACACCTATGCACATAGTCAGAAAACAAGCAGAAGCATGTGAGAAAAGTGCAAAGCATGTGGGAAAAGAGGAGATGAGGAGAATCTATGGAATCGCCGATACATATAAATTGCATACACTGGGAATTGTTGATCAATCGGCAAAAACTACAAAAGCACTATCATATTGATGATTGTGTCTGTATGAATCGTGATATGAATGCATGGTGGAATGGAACAAAAATAAATTAGAAAAAATAGCTGATACTGATGGAAAATTGCTTGATTTGTGACCATATATTCACCATCCTTCAGATTTCTTTAATACAAAAACATCCCAAGCAAGTGGTGATACTCAAATTTATACAATCTATATGCTGCTGGGTGATATGGCAAGATATCGAACAATAGCAAATTATGCACAATATAATCTCACAGGAGCAAGAATACTCGATATAGTGACGAGATGATGATGAACTGAAAAACTTCTTACTTTTATCAAACAAATATTACTGTCATTTAGTCTCAATCACGACAAAAATTTCAAAGAATTACAATGATTGAGGCTAAAATTTCTTCATTATCTTCATAACAAAGCATAACTTTTTATCTTTTTATTCCCTCTTACCATGTCATTTTTTGAACCATTCCTCAAAGAATTCGATCCCAAAGATTTAAAAATATCATTTTCTTTTGAGTTTTTTAAGAAACATGAAAACATTGTTAAAAATTCTGTATCATCATGAGTACAAATGAGAAAGATTTTTGATGCCTATTTTTCTTCTGTCTATACAGCACAATCATATGAAGAAAAATATCAGAGGTACAATTTACGAAGAGCAAGAAATCTTGATCGCGAATGAGATGGAAAAGTATACAAATGATTTACTGAGTTTATGCACACAATATTTATCGGTTTATGAGAAAATTTTGCATTATTCAAAGACTTTTTGGAAATGTACTTAATTTATCACAAGTACTTCTTAAATTCTCAATCACTACAAAACGCATCATCAACCTATCAAGGTCAAAACAGAAATACAACATATACACAAAAACCATATCAAACGAGTTCACAACAGACCAATCGTCCATCTAGATAATTGTATCACGAAACAAATAATACTTTTATATCTTTTATACTACTTTATACCATGTATCAAACTCCATCTTCTTCATTTACGCAAACGAAAAATATTATGAAAGCTCCTATCAAAGTTTCTGTTCAAATTAAAATTATCTCATGATTGAGAATTTGATGAAGCACAGAATGAATTGAAAAATGATGAACAGACAATCCTATCATCAGAAACCCTCGTACCCTTGAACCATATATTCCTGGAAGTTCTGTCAAAGGAAGAATGAGAGCATTGATAGAAATGCAGAAATATCCAGAAGATATAATAAGATGATCATCGATCCAAAAACCAGAACATATTGTTGCAAAATCTTTTGGATGTGCAATTCCTACAAAAATTGCATCAAGACTTATTTTTAGTGATTTTGTTTTATCTCCAAATAGTTATGAGGAATTTGCAAACGATCCACAAAAAATCATAGAAATCAAAACAGAAGTAAGTTTACCAAGACATCTCGAAACAGCATGATCTTGACCAAGAAAAGCTGAAAGAATTGTCCCGTGAATGATATTTGATGGATCAATAAGTATGATACCATACGAATGACAATATGCCATCTCTGAACAAGAACTGAAACAGATCATTGTTGACTGAATGAAACTTATTGAACAAACATATTTATGATGATACGGAAGTAGAGGATGTGGACAGGTCAAATTCATCTGCCCAGCATTGTGATTTACTGAGACAGAAAGTCCTGAATAGTTTATGCTTTTTGTCGTCCAGAGATAAGCAATTACGCCTTTAGAATAAATTCAAGTTGTATGATTATCAAAAGGGTACAAAAAGTTTTTGCCACATGGTTTTGCTATCTATGCTCTATACACTCCGCATCATTCTCACGTCTCCATATCCGATCCCCAGAGACAAACCGATCTATCATATCCTATGATGAGTGATGAATCTCTTTGCCAACCAAAAACAGTACTATGACGCTATCATCAAACTAGCCGTCCGTCGTGATCCTCATGATCATAAGCGTCAGACAGTTTTTTTGACGATGCGATGAGAGGATAGTTACAATATGATCGTTTCCTATTTGCTCACTCATCACCCCATAACTATGTCGCTCAATGGCACACTCTATACCTGCGACTGCCTCCAGCTCTATAGCCCCACACGAGAGCCACGTGGACGAACTGCTCCCGAGTATACCACGATTGATCTGACCTTGCTATCTCCGACCGCGATTAGTCATGGCGAATGGTATCGGTATATGCCAAATTCAGAAAAATTTTTGCTGTCTGGGCTGTTTTGGGCAAAGAAAAAAAATCTGACGGATAATGTATGGACGGATGAGTTTGTCGATCGAGTCAAACATACAGTCATCATCAGCCAGATTCGTATCCAAACTATTCTAACTACGATCAAAAAAGCACCCAAAGCATGAGTGATAGGAACAATATCCTATACGCTGACTGATATATCCAAACCAGACTTTGTGTCATTGCTCGCAATAGCGTGCAAGTGGTCCAGCATGATAGGTATTGGAAAAGGGAAAACACTAGGGATGGGTGATTGTGTGATACGTTTGAGGTAGTTTTTTAATTTTTTAGTTTTTTGTTTTTTGATGATGAAAAAAATTCTTTTGGCAAATATTGGCAATAGAAATATTCAGTTTGGTAAACATCATATTGGCAAAAACAACTATTATCAAGAAACTAAAGAAATCTATGATAATCTTGAAGCATTTCATGATGACATTTCGATTCACATTATTGATTCCTTGGTGGAAGAATATAGTCCTGACCATATATATCTTTTTGTCACCAACCAAGACAAACCATTTTTTCAAGATAGCTACTGGGTAGGAAAAATTATTGAAAATATTCGATCAGAAAAAAACATCTCATTAGTAGAAATACATCATGATCCTAGACATAGAGACAAATCTTTTCAATTTTTTGAGAATTTCTTTGATATTCATCCAGAATTTGAAAACATGGAAATCATTGTTTCTGGAAGTTGATGAATCCCAGCATGTAAGGAAGCACTTAATTTTTATAGTATCATCAAATATCCACAGAGCATTATCACTGATGTTGATGAAATTTCTGATACAATCTATACGTCATCTATTGCATCAGAGTACCTCAAAAACTTTCACAAGAGAAACCTCATTAATATGATACAATCATATGATTATTCATCAGCCTACCATTACGCCCAACAACACAAAGTTTGTTCAATCAAAACGATAAAGACAATTTCTTATTTATTGCATAGATATAATTTTGATTTCCATGCTGCTCAATGAGTTCATAATGAAGTACGTTCATTATATCCATCTTTTGCTATCCCTGATTATACAGATGAAAAAATGTTATTATGAGAGTTAATTAATAGTATGTTGATCAGTATGAAAAAATGAGAATATGCACTGGCAATTGCAAAAGCCTATGCGTTTGGTGACATCATTTATTACTATCTCTTTGAACTCAAAACTGGCATCAAGAAATCTAATATAGAAGAAATCAAAAAAATGTGAATCACTCTAAAACAAGAAATAGCACATAATAATACAAAAGAATTTGTGCAATGATATGTATTGATGAAGTATCTTATGCAAAAATTTCCACATGATTTCGATGTCATCAAAACGAATGAAATATGAAACAAGCTTTTTTGACTCAAAAACATAAGAAATGAATCTTATATTGCACATTGATTTGGTTCAGTTAATAAGGAGGATATACAACAAATTATCATAATATTATCAGAATACAAACAAGATATGTTTCCTGATTCGTTCGATATTTTCGATACATTGAATATAATAATTACTGAGAGTATTTAGTTACCTATATTTCTCGTATGTTTCTCTACCTCACCAAAGACGCTCTGTATCTCAAAAAATCTGGTTGACGTCTCATTATTGATGATATCAAAGATCAAAGTACTCAAGAAATACCGCTTTCACTCATCGAAGGGATCGTGATTTTTGGACGTGTACAACTCAGTACTGACGTCATCCGTGCCATGCTCAAAGCACGTACGCCAGTATTTTTCTTATCCAAAAAATGATCATATTTTGGAAAGCTTGACTCACTAGAAGTCAGAAATGTGGAACTCTTGTATCATCAATCTCGTGCTAGTCTTGATGATGATCTTAGTTTGTGATACGCCAAAACATTCATCATTTCCAAAATCCATAATGCTCGCACAATGCTCCTGAGATGGGGAAGGTTTTACAATATCTACGCTCTCCAACATCATATCGATCAACTCAAAATGATGATCCCAACGATCCAAGACGTCTCGTCCAAAGAGTCTCTAAGAGGTAAGGAGTGATACTGTGCTAAAATCTTTTTTGATGGGTTTGCATTAGCAATCAAAAAACCATTTGATTTCAAGACTAGGAATCGCCGTCCACCACTTGATCCCGTCAATGCGATGCTCTCATTATGATATACTTTATTAGCTCAGACAGTGACAATGGCACTAGATATTCAGAACATCAATACTCAGATATGATTCTTTCATGAACCTAAAGACCTCAAGCCTATTTTGGTACTGGATGTGATGGAACAGTATAGATCATGGATTGTAGATGATATGGTCGTTCGCATGACACAGACACAAAAACTCACGTTAGAGCATTTTGCGATCGATGAACAAGACGATAAGAGACCATGCCGTATGACAGACGATGGACTCAAGATATTTTTGAATGAATACTATCGTCTCATGTTCAAAGAAAAAGATAATTGAAACATGGATACAGAATTTATCAAACTCAAGATCATTGAAAAAAACATCGAACAACTCAAGCAAAGTTTAGTCACTTGATCTTATCAGTATGAGGGTTTTACGCTTAAGTAAAGAAGTCATGTATGTCTCTGTCACCTACGATCTCACCAGTACCAAAGCAAGAAACAAAGTCATAGATTTACTAGAGTCCTATGGATTTCGTGTGCAGCAATCAGTCTATGAAATTGAATGTAATGATTCTCAATATCGCAAACTCAAAAAGCAATTATCAAATATATTGCAGCAAGCTCAAAATAACTATCCAGAATGACATAACAACATAGATAGTATTAAATTTTACATCTTATCTAAAGTTGGTGAAGGAAATCTCGAGGGTCGTATCGATGGTTTATGAGAATGATATGAGAGGGTATATATTCCTGATATGATTATTATTTAGTTGATTATCTCTTGTATTTCGATTTATATGTGATTATAAAACATAGTACAATTTTGTATGCATTAAATAAAAACTAAAAACTCTCGGAAGTGCTTCTTTATTACGTTTTGTGTACAAACATCATGAGATTTGTGAGCATAGTATGATATGATATCACATTGTTCTCGCAAAACCATGTCCAAAACCAGTGAAGAAGCTGGATTTAAGAATTGGCTATTAACCTAAAGCTCGAAATAACGAGCATCGAAACCAATTCTGGGTTTGGAATATATCATAGTGACTCATAAGATTAACCTAAAGCTCGAAATAACGAGCATCGAAACCATCTATCAAAAGAATTAGGAAGTAAAATGCTCTTTGACGCATTAACCTAAAGCTCGAAATAACGAGCATCGAAACTAATTGTCAAAGATTGTATCTTTTTGCGTATGTGATACATTAACCTAAAGCTCGAAATAACGAGCATCGAAACGAAAAAGAATTATTCATGATAAGAAAAAAGGATGTAAATTAACCTAAAGCTCGAAATAACGAGCATCGAAACTTGTACATAATTTAAAACGTGAAAAATAAAACAAATTAACCTAAAGCTCGAAATAACGAGCATCGAAACTCTATATCTTGGTAAATCATTCTTGCATTGGTTCACCGTATTAACCTAAAGCTCGAAATAACGAGCATCGAAACTTTACGATATTGCGTTCTCTCTCCATCTCTTTTGTAATATTAACCTAAAGCTCGAAATAACGAGCATCGAAACTGGTTGTATGATTTCTACAGTTTGAGTTCATGTGGTTGATTAACCTAAAGCTCGAAATAACGAGCATCGAAACTGGGTATACAAAGGTGTTGTTTTTGCACGCTCCATATCTCATTAACCTAAAGCTCGAAATAACGAGCATCGAAACTTGACTTTCATAGCGAACTCATATCTCCTGGGATTCTTATTAACCTAAAGCTCGAAATAACGAGCATCGAAACAACCTCTCTAAATTCGAAAAATCTAGCCTGCGACGTCTCATATATTTCTACTATTGTAGACAATAACATGGGATACCGACCTACAGCCAAAATAAAAAACTGCAACCACTGGTGGCAGAAATAAGATGGGTACATAATTGTCTTATTTTGGGAAAATGTAAGGATATAGTCGAAATCGAATACTACCTCAAAAAGACCAGACAAATGGGGCGGCCCAAGCTCGCTCTCAAATGAAAAGCAGCACGAGAATTTTGTCGATGTGGTGGGGAAGATGAAAGGGGTGAGGAAGATGGTGTTTTAGATATCGTCCCTACGGGACTGTAGTATAGACTACGTCTATGTCCCCGCACTGCGTACAGGGTTATGAAGATGTCGCCTCTCCGAGGCTAGCTGATATGCTATCATGCTTTATCCCCAGACTACGTCCGAGGCTACTAATATCATGCCTCTCCAAGGCTAGCGGGTTTGATGGTGTAGATTACAAGCCCCAGCGGGGCGATATATTCGTAGCTCTGGGTATCACCCGGAGAAGAAGAGGAAATAAAACCACACACAGAAATGCCAAAAGCATTTCCCTACAATGATGATATATCGAATCGAATCAAATCCAACCGTAGGGCAGACTTTTTGGGTTTGCCGAATGACAAAAGAAAAAATAATACGCAGAGCAGAACGAGAAAAGCAGTCAGATTTTTTGTTTTTTTTGAAAGAAAATAATGTGTCTGCTAGCAGGGTAGGTTACGCAGACCTATATAATCCTTTTTGGGAATACCATAAGAGAAAACACACATTAGTTTTTTATTTCATAACAATCTGATGTAAGATTTTCAGAATAAGCATGCAATACTATTTGCAATACTACAGGAAAATCATATCATATCTCTAACAACTCTTTACTTATTCCTATTCGTCTCATGATCTCCCTAGGATCTAGAATCAGAGAGCTAAGAGAAACAAATAATTTATCACAAGAGCAATTGGGACATATGCTAGGCATTAGTAGACCTATTGTCGCTACTATCGAAGCTAACAAGAGAAAACTCAAACCTGAAGAACTCAGAAAACTTGCTGATATTTTTGATACAAGTATAGATTTTTTATTATCAGGAGAACAACAACCAGATA
>JBGTAD010000120.1:0-6727 GCA_041750055.1 Candidatus Absconditabacterales bacterium
GAAAACATAAAAGACAATAATACATTCATACTTGAGGGTGAATAGGTCTTTCAGACCATACCCAAACCTATGGATTTCTAATCCATAGATCCTTTAGTTGTTTATTTATTCTAATACAAATCATGACAGAAGCTTACAGATTTTTATTAGACACTAACACTAACAATGATTGAATAGAGATACACGCAATACTTGATACGAAACAATCAATCTACTATGTACTAAATGAATCGACAGATATAAAAACACTAGAAACCGCTCTTAAAGAACTGAATAAAACATTTCCTCTCCCAGATCCTCGTGACTGACCACAAATATCCGAAGATCCATCTCAGTCACAAAAAAACAATGAAAAAAACTTAATCAAACAGATTATTAATGGCAAACGAGAAAAAGAACTTACAAAAGAATCATTTGAAGCGAAATACTACAAACCGATGAAAGAAAATCTTAAATAATGTTCCTCTTGATTTCTGATCTGATCAAGCTATATTCTTGGTAGTTTTATTCCTTGATCAGATATCGCGATGACATTCGACATCCTCATCTCAGTGATCATAGGAGTCACCATGGTCATAGGAGTACCCCTAGGAGTCTATATTCTCCTGACACACGCTCAGCGCAAGATGCATAGCGAGTTTTCTCAATTTGAAAAAGCATATTTATCCAGAGCGTGAGTCAAACATGCCACCAAATAGTGCCGACAGGATCGATCTATACACTGCCGGTATCTGATGAGCCAAGATAGGGGAGTACCTTTCGTACCTCAAGATCATTTTTTGGGCTACGACCATCATCGGCTATACTTTCATCGGATTAGCACTTTTCTTGAGTATTCGACAGCTATCCAATATAGCACTCTCTACACGCATCGACACCCTCGTCATGACACTCAATTTTGCGATCATAGCAGCGATACTGTGATTTGCTGTACTGCGAGCTCTAAGCACCTACTATCTCATCCTATATTTCAGACCGATCAATACCTACATCTACCAAAAATCCTTCGAGCCAGGACTAAAGGCGTCGTAAGTTTTTATGTCAATAAAGATATCATAGAACCATGTCAGAGTCAGAGTCAGAGTCAGGTTGTGCATCAGACATACAACCACATACCATAATAGAGATATTGGAGCAAATCTCAGCAACAAACATACAGCCACTCCAACTCCTACAAGAAACCATCAAGCATCACATAACAAAGATACTAATGCAATATCCATGACGAGAAGAAGAGAATTCTTATGCTCATGGAGTCAGTCAAATCATCGTATATATTGATCAACTCTATACCATAATCAACGAGTGATATACCATACCAGCAACGATGCATACGAACATAATAAAACATCGTCAAAACATTCAAAAACTATTAAATGAATCTTCTATACTTCCCTCAGAACATAAAGTCCTATTGATCCAAATAGATCAAAAACTGACTGCAATACTCGATACCTATATCCAAAGCCAACAACAATAACCCAATACGCATATCAAAAAAAATCTGTCAGGAATCACTCCCAACAGATTTTTTTGTACTCTACTAATTACCATTCACTAATTACCATTTCCTACACTCTCAGATGATCAGCTTTTCGATTCTTGATAGCTGCTTTGATTTGTTTTGAGTTCAGGTTTTCTGATAATGCTTGGCTAGCTAGCTCTGGCAACTCTTCGTCAGATGCAAAGCGCAACGCGATCAGCTGATTCAGACTCAATGCTGGGTCAGGTTTGTCTCCGATGATTTGTTGGTGACGTACGGTTTCTTCGAGTCTGATGAGTCTATCCTGCAGCACCAACGCATACCCTCTCACCGTGAGCAAGAGAATAAATACCGCGATCGGTCGCAAAAACAAAAACACCGTCAACGCGACAGACCAAGCCGTCAATGGCATCTCTCTCAAGACAGGGAGAAGATACGCGAATAGTCCTCGATACATCAACACAGCGAAGAACAGCCAAAAGAAAAATAATACTCCATGCCATTTTCGATCTAATTTGGCATGATTACTGTATGATTGTGCTTTGGTCATGAGAAAAAACAACAACAAAAATTAAAAAAAATCTGACCTAACACTACACAAGTCAGATCAGATGTTCAAGAGAGAGTTAGATAATTGTTCATAAACGTAAAACATCTTGATTTCAGACACAAATACATTACACCCAAATAAAGTGTATTGATAAAGAGGAATAAAAAATATAACAACAATTATTTGCAAAATATACAACCCGTCCGTATAATATACGATGAAATATGTTACAATTTATTTATTGACATTATCTCAAATGAGTACAAAAGAAACCAATCTCACAGCAAATTATATAGCTCCCAATGATTTAGAAAAACTAGAGCAACTGCAAAAAGCTGTTGTCTCATGAACTGCAGATGAAATTTTCACACTGCTTGAAGATAAATCTATCAAAAAACTAAACGAAACAGCGGGAAATGATGATACTCAACTGGGACATTGGACGTCTCATGACATAATAAAGCAAGCAGAAAAATTTCTTTTGACTATAAAAGAACTAACAAAAAATAAAAATCATGAAACAGAAGAATTAAATAAAAGTATAGAAAAACTAACAAACAAAAAAAACAATGAAGCAAAAAAAAACATTATTGAATTACAAAACAATATTATTGAATTAGAAAAAAATAATAATGAACTTATTAATATGGTCAAGAATAATGTCTCAAGAAAAATTACTAGTGCATTAACATGAATAAAAAACATCTGACCATTGATCAATCATTATGACATATCAGACAAAATCAAGACAGATTTACTGGGAACAAAAGAAAAACGAAAGATCTGAATAGATGAAAGAAAGAGAGAAAAAATCATATCGACAGTAAAATACGAATGAAACAATACAATAACATTCGATGAACAATATATAAAAATATCTGGAGAGTATCTAGTCAATCACGTATTAAAAAACCTCATAGATAACGCTCGTGAGAAATGAAACGCAACAGACATAACTATCAAAATACAAAAACAAGAATGAAAGTTAATCATAGAAGTCATTGATAATTGAACATGAATTAATGAGTCAGTATTGAAAGATCTTTGAAACAAAAAAATTAAATCTACTGAAACCGGTTGAGGCTGAGTATTCATTCTGCAAGCAACACATCAAATGAAAGGCGCCGGAGGGACGTTAACATTCAAAAATAATGAAAACGGCAAAGGATCCACCGCTACAATAACTATACCTCAACCAAAACACTGACACTCATGAATTGTCTCTGTCAAAAAACGTCCTGTGTAATGATTAATTGCTATGACTATCAAAAAGCACTTTTTGCGTTTTCTCTAGCAAGTCTTCTATAGCTTGTACCAAAGTCATGAGCGTATTGTTATACAAATTATTGAAAGGTCTAGGATCTCAATTTATAGATTCATGCTCAAATTCTAGCAAATTTTTTTCTTCCTTTCTAAAAACATCTAGTAATATATCAAAAACTACTTTCATAGTATCATCAAGAATGACGATATATTTTTTTTCCTGCTTTCTGTACTCCTCTGCGACACCCTCAACATTATCTTGGAAAGTACCATCCTCGACAAAAACGCAAGAGATTGTATCTTCCTTAGAAAATCATACATAGTATTTGGACTGCAAAGAATTTTTATTCATCTCATGATATATAAACAAGTCAACAATGATTTCAAGATCATTAATAGCACCAAAACTACTACATACCACTACTCCAATCAGCTTGAAATATCACTTCCAAAGTCCTATACACACCATCAACAATCAGCTCTGAATATCTTTTGTAACTTCTAACTTTTAACTTTCTACTTATAACTCACTATATGTCCCGTATCCTCACTGGTATCAAACCTACCGGCAATATGCATATCGGTAATTACTTCGGTATGCTCAAGCCAGCGATTGATCTCGCTACCCAGCATCCTGATCACGAAGTATTCTTATTCATCGCGTCGATGCACGCATTGATTTCTCAGCATGATCCTGTAGCTATGAGGAGACAGACCTACGATTTGATCAAGATTTTCTTGGCATCAGGCGGAGATAGCGATCGTTATTTCTTATACGATCAGGCGGACGTCCCAGCTCATGCTCAGCTCAATCGAGTCTTGGCGTGTGTCACACATATGGGATTCATGGAGCGTATGCACGCGTACAAAGACGCCGTCTCCAAAGGCAAATCCAACGAAGTCAGCGTGGGACTATTTACCTATCCTATCCTCATGGCAGGAGATATTCTACTATATGATGCGACTCACGTCCCCGTCTGACAAGATCAGAAACAACACGTCGAATACGCCAGAGATATCGCCCAGAAGTTCAATAAACTCTTCGGAGAAGTCTTTATCTTGCCTGATCCTGTCATCACAGCAGGAGTCGGCGTAGTATCTGGTATCGATGGACGCAAGATGTCCAAATCCTATAATAATCAAATCTCGCTCATCGATGACGAGAATACGATCTTGAAAAAAGTCAAACAAATACCTACCGACACCTTACCTATCGAAGCACCCAAAGATCCTGATACCTGTCATGTGTATAGCATGCTCCAGTTATTCCTCAATGAACAAGAAAAGCTGATCCGAAGATCTCGCTATACCGATGGAGGTATGAGCTACAAATCCGTCAAAGACGAGCTATACGAGAAGTTGGTCGGATTTATTATCCCTCTACATACCACTGCTCAGTCTATCTCAGATGAGTATGTCTCAGCACTCCTCGCTAAGAATGCCCTCAGAGCCAACGCCATTGCATCCGCCAAGATCCAAGACGTCTACCAAAAAGTATGATTTACGCACTAGTGAGTCATCGCACTAGTGAGAGCTGTACAAGTTGGAGCTATAACAGTAGCGACACATGAGGAATCTCATAATTTTCTACGTGCTAGTTGTTCGCTGAACATCTTGATTTGATCTTCAATTTTTTGTTGATCACTAGGAGTCCGTCAGTTGGGGTACTGAAGCCTTTGTTCACGAACTTTTTCCAATTCAGATATATAGGCATTGAGCTGATCTGGGGTTAGATCACTCACCTTCTCAGGAAGCTTTGTCTCAGGAGTGTTTGTCATCTATACTACATACTATGTATTGATAAAACAGGTATACATTATTCGATAGCCTTGTTGGGTCATTGATGTCATTGATACTATAGATCCATCTATAGCTCTCCACGAACCAATCTTCTTATCAAAGCATGCCAATGCTGATGTTTGCTATATTGAACTTCCAAACGTTGCAAAAGCACAAGCATTTTATTTTCCAGGTCTGTCATCTTCCCACGGTTTTCCTCTGATCACAATTGTTCCGAAAACTCATCATACAACAGCTTAAATCTTTCATACTTTTCTAAAAGTTCATTGGTATCTTGTTCTTCATTACTCATGACAGATTGAAGAGATCTATTTGATTCTGATATCTGGTCTGCAGGTGCATAGGTATGACCTGTCAAATCCTTCGTCTTAGGATCTGATAACATACGCATGAGGGTTTTTGCTATGTCTCATCCTGTCTGGAAATAGCTTGGCTTACCACGCAGATCAGCTAATTCATCACTCTCCAAAAACTCGACAAAATCGGCAAGAGCACCAAATTTCGGATCTTGTGATGTAATCTTACCTTGTCTGACAAGTTTGATAAATCATTCGAGAGAAAGATCTCCTGGGTCTGGAAACGAATCTGAAAACAACTCTGACTCTGACAACGACATTGATATCACTAGGTTATATCATGTAAATGAATGAATATTGAATTACCGCACTATATGATGATGATCATATATCAAAACTCTCCTCAATAGATACAATAGAGTTCTTTGGATCTAGAATATTAGAGAGAGCCATCAGATTCTTTCAAGATTTGCACTATCTGTTCGACAAGATGATTATAATCATCTTGCATTGTTTCAAACAACCTATCACGCTCTTTTTGATTGTTATTGAGAGCTTCTATGAGTTCGTCGATTTTTTTTTGTCTTAGACCTGTTGATTTGATTCTAAGAAAAGCCCCAATCAGAAGCAGCATACGATATTTTTTCTTAGCATCAGTATCAAGCTCTGTAAGCCTCTTTTCATAATATTCCAACAATCAGTCTAATGATATATTTGGTTGATGTGGATCGTCATTCTGTTGAGACAGCATCATAGAGGATGTTGTGTTAGTATTTGTAATAGCTTGTAGTATCAATCTCACAAATTGCTCGATACCACCAGAATGTATTGAAATATGTTGCTCTCAACTTAGAGTATCAGCATTAATCTCTGAAATACATTTATGAATTTCTTCTAAATGAGCTTTAACATTTTGCTGAGTAATACCTAGCTGCAACAACCATGCTTGTAACGAATTATCCCTAGGTGTATTACTAGGTCCTGACTTTCCAAAATTCATGATGATCAAAATCGATACTCAATAAAATATGGTATACTCTTGATTTGAGAGTGTATACTCATTACTCATGATCATATATCAAAACCTCCCTCATTTTCAACACATAATCACCATAAAAACCATATGTCAATAAAAAAGCTCCCCAACCATCTCATCAACAAACTCAAAGCTTACTCACTCCAAGATCTGGGACTAGATACTGTCGAAGCCAACAATCGCCTCGGATTTGCCGCAGATCTGCGAAATTATGGGGTCGGTGCACAGGTGCTCAACGATCTGGGCATTAGCAAAATTCGCTTAATTACCAACAATCCGCGCAAAATCGCTGGACTCAA
>JBGTAD010000121.1:0-15198 GCA_041750055.1 Candidatus Absconditabacterales bacterium
TTTGCTCAGTTCGCCTCAGATATGGACAAAATCACACAACAAAAACTCTCCAGAGGTAAAAGAATGGTCGAAATGCTCAAACAAATAGCAAATAACCCTGTAGGATTTGAAAAACAATCAGTCCTCATCTACGCAGGTATCAATGGATATCTGGACGATATCGAAGTCGAGCAGGTATTAGAATTTGAAAGCATGCTATATGAAGCAATGGATACCTCTCATGCTGATCTGACCAAGACCATCCTAGATCGCAAAGATCTCACCAGCGAGATCGAGCACGATATCAAACTCCTCATCACCCATGTAGTAGAAGAGATCAAAAAAAGTAAGAATATCTAGGCATCATCCCCACTATATTCGTCTGACCTCATAAAGATGAATAGAAACAGTCAATAAAGATTTTTATTCGTCTACTCATGAAAATCAAACATGGGAAACAGACATGATATCCTAGCAAAACTCAGATCCGAAATACAAGACGTAGAAGAGCTATTATGAATACAAAAAGAATTCAGTACATTATTGGTAAAATATGCTATGGTGTCATGAATAGAACAGCAGAATAACAAGACAGAACAGAACAACACGATGATAATACAACTATCAGAAATCAAAGGCAAACTAACTCAAGCTCTCAGCAGGATACAAGAATCAACAGCTAAAAGAATCGCACAAGAACGAATAGATGATATCCAAGAATATATCGATGATATGGGTACATACTAGACACATCCTATCATTTCACGCTGGCGTTCGTATAGCAATGCTCTCGTATATCGATGAACTAGAAAACCAACCATACAAAAAACAAAACACAGAGAAATATAAAATCTGACACAATCCAGTCATAGGAAGTGTCAGATTTTTGTTTTTTTGATTATTCTTCTGCTCTTGAATCTCATGCCCAAATTGCTAGGCCTAGCATGTATTTACGATTCCAATAATATTTCATCCTAGCAGATATCGAGCAGATCCAAATATCTTGGATAAAATTTTTTGTGGAGAGTTTCTGAAGTAGAAGTATGTAAAGATAACTTTTCATATTATTACGATACGTATCAAAATCACATAAAAATGAGTCGTATATAAATCATATGACTCATGTCTGAGTCGTATAGTATTATATCAAAATAGAATGGGATCTCGCTGGACGAACCGAGCATGTGTAAGTATCTTGAATCAGATTTTCCATGGAGTTGATATCATAGGAGTATGTAAAGTAACCTTTACATACCACCAACCTATGTAAAAAATTCTCTTGATTGCTTTACATAGATATCTACTATGTAAACAAATCTTTACATAGATTATCAGTTAGCAGATGTTTGATCCACAAATCCCACACAATCACTTGCCTCATTTGCCTGGTGTTTTTGATTATCAGCAACAACAATTTGTATCGTTATTGATACAGGCAAACCAAGCTATTGCTAAGCTTGATGGTTTGACACTCTTATTACCAAACTATGAAGTACTTATTCATCCATTACTTGCCAAAGAATCTATCGCTAGTAACGAAATAGAAAACATCAATACCACCATGATCAAGTTTCTCCAGCAAGAAGCTATTGGACCCCTTTTACTCCAAGGAGCAGAAAAAGAAGTGCAATATTATCGCACTGCAATACTGCATGGAGTCAAACAACTCCAAGAACAATGAGGGATTTCAACGAATTTACTGATCGAACTTCAAGCAATTATCGAGCCCAACAAACAAGGTATCAGAAAACTACCAGGGACCGTAATTGCCAACAGCTCTGGCAAAATCCTGTATACGCCACCAGAAGGAGAACAAATCATCAGAAATTTACTTGCCAATCTTGAAGTATTTATTCATGATAATGATGGCATTGATCCACTCATCAAAGTGGGAGTCATTCACCATCAGTTTGAATCGATACATCCTTTTTATGATGGCAATGGCAGAATAGGTAGAATATTAATTATTCTTTATCTTATTCTACAAAAAAAAATCACAAGACCTGTATTATTTTTAAGTCCTTATATTCTCACAGAAAAGCAATGATATTATAATTCATTTCGTAGAAACGATCCAAAGACAGCTTTTGATGACATTATCACATATATGCTACATGGTATTATGATACAATCGCAAGTCACTCAAGATAAAATCATCACCATTCATACACTTATAAATCAGACCTCTCACAATCTCAAACAAGCAGGATTTAAGGATTATCATACGATTACGCTTTTGTTATTTTCGTATCCATTTATGACTATTCAATCATTTGCAGATCATATGAACATAAGTAGACAAGCAGTATCTGACCTTGTCAAGAGATTAGAAACATGAGGACATATCCAGACCATGAAACTCAAAAATAGTAAACTAGTCTATCTTCCATCGTTTATTGATATCATCAAATAATCAAAAAAAATCTGACCCTAACTCTTCTCTCTTGAATATCTTCCTCAAATCGCTAGGATGCTGGTATGTATCTACGATTCAAACAGTATTTCATCAAGGCTGGATGGCATCTGGCGCAGCGACTCGATCGCATGTGAGTATCTGCGAACCAGTCGAGTCTCTTGGCACTCATGATCGTGATTCCTTTGATCTGGGTACTATATGGGCTAGACCGAGAGATCAATTCGTTCAGATTTTGGTTTTCTTTCTCTATCGTCCGACGGATCAAACTGACCCGAAATGCTGTTGATGGGATCATCGCTAGACAACATCAGCAACATACCAAGCGATGAATGATCCTAAATATCTCGACAGATCTAATCCCTGATGCAGGTTTGCTGTATATCCTCTTGGATTGACTAGGAGCGAGTAGCACGATCATGCTCTGGATGACGATCCTATGGACACTGTATCTGATAGGAGAGATCGCGTATATTTTGATGTTTGATAAGCAGAATATGTTTTGTGGCAAGGTCTGGAGACAGGTCATGTATGGTATTTTTTTGACTATCAGCGTTTTTTGATTAGACTTGATGAGTATTGTGATTTTTTATACTTGTATGAGTCTGATCCATGTGGCTTGATTTCGAATCCATCCTGAGCGTATCCAGCGTCGTTAGTATATTGGCTATCTTGGTGGTGATCTCCATCATAGTCAGTCAAACCTGAAGCAATGACTATGTCAGGACCAAAGCACTGGGATGGTGTTATATCGTGGCTGTGATTGCACTCATGACCTGGTCGATGTGGTGACGAATTATCTGATGGATCATCATCGTCTATTTGGCAGTATCAGAGCTCAAACTCCTCATGAAACAAGGAAGATGGAAATCTGGACAACAACTCCTATGGCGAAGTCTTGTGATCATATTACTGACTGGATATGGGTGGCGACGATTTCATCATCCGATAGGATTCGTAGTGTTATTTGGATTGATCTCACTGAGCGATATCGTGGCGTATTATGTAGGGACATATCTACCACGACACAAGGGATTTACCTCCATCAGCCCCAACAAAGCACTCAGCGGGATAATAGGTCAGATTTTCTTTCTTTGTATTGCTTGTTATGTACTGGGATTTGCGGTGATACAAAGTATCCTCATAGGACTCTCTGCGCCTGTTTGAGATCTTAGCGAATCCTATCTCAAACGTACAGCCTCGATCAAAGATACGAGTAATCTCATCCCAGGACATGGTGGCGTCTGGGATAGAATCGACTCGAGTATTATAAGTCTGGGGATCTTAGGATGATATGAATTAGTTCAGATTTTAGTTACTCTTGGATAAGATACGATATGACTACTCATCCGCAAACACATAGCCAAAAAACCCACAGAACCAAACTCCCCTGGAAAAAAGGGCAACAACAACTCTGTAATGTGAAGATCGATGGCACAATCGCAATATTTTCTCATGTGAGGGATTATGATTATCGCTGAGTCGACACTGAGGCTGATGCCAAGGTCATGTATCATCACGATCAATCATATGATATGTCCACCATTACCTGAGTATATTTGTATTCAGTACCCTTTGGTCGAAATGACGTCTTGTCTCATATGATGTTATCATTTCATTTTGAGGATGGTCGTGATATCACCCTCTCTGTCGAAGCCAGGAGAAAAGAAGGCGAATCCTATGCTGCTATGAAATGACTGATGAATTATTACAAACTCATCTATGTCTGGTGAACTAAGCAAGATCTGGTCGGAGGCGTGAGGCTATACGTCAGGAAAGTCCCCGTCTATGAATATCAACTCGACCTGACTCACTCACAAGCAGTCAAGATGTTCCAACAATTGATACAAACATCTCATGATCTTGCGAGCCATGAACAACGATACTCTACCGTGACTAATAACTGTGTCACCAACATACGAAACCCACTGTACACCATCACTCGCAAAGGGCGAAGTTGGCATCCTCGATTATTATATTCAGGATGGTTTGATCGATTTCTCTGGAGATACCATATGATCAAACGCAAAGGACACAAGAATTTTACTCTCTTCAAACAAGCAAGTCTGATCATCTCGGCATAGAGAGGTCAGATTTTTTGTTTTTTGATATATTACTTTGTTTTGTTAGTATAAAAGGGTTTTAGGATTCTTTGTGCACATAGTATAAATCAGATGAAATCTGACACACAATAGATATGTTGTATATATTCAAAAGTCATCTCAAGATTTTTATTTCCCTCTCCGTCTACTCATCTATGACCAACAAAATCAACACTGATTCAAAGGGAGTCGCACTCCAGGGCTATGATCCTGTCTCATATTTTGAGATCATACAATCCCCACCTCGCAAAGGAGACAAACAGCGATCATCTGTATACGAATGAGCAACCTACTATTTTCGTAATGAAGAGAACAAGAAAACTTTTGATATGAATCCATCGATATATGCTCCAGCATATGGTGGACGATGTGCTACTGCTATCTCAGAAGGCAAGACTGCTCCCATCAATCCCAAGACATTCACGATCACTAATGGACGTCTGTTTGTATTTTATCATACTCGACGATGAGGAAATACTCTCATACAATGGGAAACAAACGAGTCTTGACGTATTCAACATGCTGATGACCACCGGAGTCATGAGACAGTACAGTTTTAGTTATGTTGTCTGTTGTTTTGTATGATATAGTCATATATAGTATCTTTTGGATATATACATAAAAACACAATGAGATAGATCATACAACCGAAAACTGTCATCAATAGAAATCCAAGGAATAACAAAAAATTTTATCAAAGATTTTGAAAAAAAAGCTGATGGAAAAACGTACTGACAATACTAAGAATACACAACAGTAAGGGTTAAAATTCCCTGGTTGGATGTATCTGAAAGAAGATCGGAAAAAACTTATCATTGAATCATCAATGAAAGACTTAACACTGTGAATCTGAGCAACTACCTGCGAAGAGAGATCAAAAGTTTTTGGACATCTTGTTGATAATCTTACGAATTGAACCAAAAAAGATCTCACAATCTCGATCAGTCCGTGATGACTTTTGAGTAGCTGAGGTCCCATAGAACTCGCCGTGATCGAGAAAATAATAAAATCAACAAAGGACACTATCAAAGAAGTTTTTGGATGATCTGGTTGAAGTGTAGCTAGTGTCTTGTGGGCTTTGTGAAAGTCTGATCAAGAATCCCTTGATCATATCTGTAATATACCGGTAAGTATTATGCAAGATTGGAGAATGGTGGCGTCAAATTCATCGTATATCACTGCAGCCAAAATGATTCCTTATCTTATTGGGGTTTCGTTTAAGAAAGACTGAAAGGAAATACCATATGATAAAAACAAACTACAAAACTGTTTAATATCTGAATTCAACAATATTTTTGAGCAAATTATGTTCTATAAAACAAAGTGATATCTCAATTGATGACTACTACCCGAGCATATTATCAAAAGCATCTTAACTAAAATACTAGATCTAGAATTACCACAAACCCAATCCAAACTCCCTGATATACGAACACGAAGAGAATACTTGTGACTACCTTGACTACATTGAGTAGATATAAAAACAACAAAACTTACCTATAGTGATATTTATCATACAAAAGAAAAAACGATTGGGACGCTTATTGCAGCAAAAGAAAAATGATGATCATATAAAACCATCAAATTAAACAAAGAGAATGATGTCAGTGTATTAGATTGAGTAATGGCGAGTTCTCATCTATGATGGAAGCCTTTAACCTTGCAGATATGAGACAAGGAAGTTTTGGTAAAAGATCCATACTTTACCACAAAAACAACGGCAGAACAAGCAATCCATGATATGGTTCATCCTGATTCTTATCACCTTGCTTTGATCACACTCAATAACTTTAGATTGAATCCAGAAGATCTGCTACTAAGATTATGAATAAAGAAGCTAATACAGCAAAAATTTTATGCTGATGGAGTCTTAGCACCAAACTTCTTAAATATCAATTCTCTTAATCCTCTCAATATCCCAAAAATTGATGATGTTATTAAAGAGTTTATGTGAAATAAGTAGCAAATTGAAATCTGACTTGGTCGATAAGAGTCAATAATTTTATATTCATATTCCAAAATAGAAATGATACTACTATCCATTGTATTATGACTTTCCGTTATTGCGACGAGTTTTTTGCCATTGCTTATCCCGATTACATTTTGACTGATATTACAGCTATTGTATTTGTGAGTACACTGGTTTGTAATATTATGCATTATCATCTCAGCATCTCTCATCGTATGAGTAATACGATATGAATGAGATAAAAAAACCATGACCTATTTGGCTACAAAGTATCCCAACATATTCGACAAAAAAATAGATCCTAGCAACAAACGAATTAAAACACTCAGCCACATTCATAACAATATGTATTTGATGCGAATATCTACCGTCATCGCATCACGATCCCCTTTGCCAGACATGGTGCTCATTCGCGTAGTTCGCAACAAAATGAATATATATCAACGACTTACATCGTACACTTTAGGCAAAATTATAGTATATTGAATAGTCATACTCCCTTGAGAGATTCTCATCAAATTCTTGTAATTTTGATATGACGATCTTTATTCTTGTCAGATCATATATGTTTTCCAAATATATCAAATCATGTATCATTATCACAATCATATTATTTAGCATCTCAACAATAGTACTTACGATGGTTATATCTCCTTCATCAATGGGTTCGATGCTCATCAAGATAGTAATCGGCTTTGTATTGCTTTTATTCGTAGCATTACGATCGTTCAGCATATATATGAATATGAACAATAATGATGACAATGTTTTGAAAATCATGAAAAATCTGGATCCTAATGCAAAATTGATACATCACACTAACGCATCGTGATATACATTGAGATATATAGAACTTTGAAATCCTACAAAACCAACATTTATCTTTATACATGGAACACCTGGATCTCTTGCTAATGTATTTCCTCTACTCACAAAGACTGATATTTTGAAACATTATCACGTCATCATCCCAGATCGTCCTTGATTTGGTGGTTCTATGAGAGGACAGGATATGCCTGATATCAAGAAGCAAAGCACACTTTTATCAGAATTACTTTTTTTGTCAGGAAATTCAGAAAAAATAATCTTAGTATGATGGTCATATGCTGGTGCACTATTACCTCACATAGCTGCTCAACACCCTCAAAAAATACAATCCATGATCATCATTGCTGGTACTATGGATCCAGAAAACCAAACCATTTGGAAGATATCGTATCCACTCCATTACACCTGGCTCAGGTATATCATCCCAAGTATGTTACGTGTAACTAATGCAGAAAAACTCGCTAGTATCCAGCAATTATATGCCTTATCCGGAGAACGAAGCAAAATCACAATGCCTGTGTGACTCATACATGGGAAAGACGATCGAATAGTAAAGATAGAGAATACCTATTATGCAGAGAAGATGTTACGTAACAGTCCCAAAGTCATTACAAAGATTATTGATAATATGGGACATGAAATACCTATTGCTCAACCTCAAATCATTTTGGATGTACTCGAAGAGTTACAACAATAATGATTGACAACCTTATCTACTATTTATTATCATACTATGATAGATCGAAGCAGTATAGACCTTTCTGAATCAGTAGAATGACTATCAACATGATATGATCACTTTAGACATATCTATGAATTTATAAAAGCACTTCATGATGCAATAGAAACAAATCATGTAGATTATGATAATAGACAAAGATTTACCATCTCAAAAGAGAATTTTGGTATAACACAAACGAATCTCCAACAAATGATTGAAAAAATAGATGCTATCACAAAACCTCTTGAAATAACAATAAGTGCAGCAAAAACTTATCCTGATTTTACTACATACACATCTGTACAAAGAGAATTCAATCGAGTTTTAGAACATGCTGAAATCCATCGTCATTATACACAAAAAACAAATCAACATCATAACAGTAGTGAACATGAATCTTATGCTCTGTATCAAAAAAGAAACATATCATTAACGCATATACAAAACATATTAACAGATATACAACAAGACACACAAAGATACCAATCCATCTCTCATGAACATATATCTCATAAAGCACAAGTCAGCTATCAAATCATTGCTCATAAAATCAAACAATTATCTTATCATGAAACTGATGATATCCTTATATTTCAGGGTGCATATACATCTGTCGGCAATGAATACTACAAGATTGAAGAAGAACTTGTACATGTATTATATGATATACGTTTGCACACAAAAAATGATCATCAAGATCTTTTTGATCAATTGCTTGAGCAAGATCCAGATTTTTGAATAGCTCGTTCTACTTTACAATCGTAACCATACTACTATGAAACAATATCAGACCCAATATCACTACATCCTTCAAATCATTGCATTATTGATTATCACGATCATCATTGGGCAGACGCTTCCGTTCAAATTCTTGGGACGAGAAGAATCTGTGATACTCTTCACCAAGCTAGGTATCGAGCCTCGAGGTAGAATAGGTACAGGTATCATAGAGCTGATCAGCATCATATTAATTTGGATACCCAGCTGGCGCAAACAATGAATATTCATGGTCATAGCACTGATGGCAGGAGCATTACTATCTCATAGTCTCATCCTCTGACGAGACAAACTTGTCATATGAGCTATTGTCAGTATGTGCTGTGCGCTGTATGTAATACGATCACTTCGTCAAACGAAACAAACACAACAAACAACATAATAATCCCCTTTTACTCATCTAAGAAGATATCCCTCCATATCTCATGAAACTTCGTCATCTTAGCAAACATACCCAACGAGAATATCGACCTTGGTACGTATTCTATGCACCAATTTTCTTGTATCGAATACGACTCAGCCTCAAAAGCAGGCATCCATTATTCTTCTCTGCTGCCAATCCTGGTATGGTCATGGGATGATTTTATGGATATGGCAAACGAGATGTACTCCAACAATTGGATCAAAATCTGATACCTACGACGATCCATATCGATCATCAACACTCGTACTCAGAAATCATCAAGCTCATCGATGATAGCCAGATCAGCTATCCTCTGATCATCAAGCCGAACAAAAGCAATAGAGGAACCGGAGTATACAAACTTCGCACTCCTGAATCACTACGTAAGATCTTGGCATCAGGATACGGTTTGCTGTATCATCGAGACATCCTTATCCAATCACATATCGATCTTCCATTGGAATTTGGGGTGATGCGATATCGTATCCCTGGAGAACAAACCGGCCATATTTCTTGAATTGTACAAAAGTGATTGTTGTCTATCACTGGAGATGGAACTCATACGATAGAACAATTAATTAAAAAACATCCTAGAGCTCGTTATTATGAGTGATCTATCCAAGAACATTTCGATGGATCAGTACAGACTATTCCTGCTCATGATGAAACCATCAAGCTCGTTGAGATCTGAAACCACTGTAAATGAACGACTTTTTTCGACGCGTCACATCTGGTCAATGATGAGCTCATCAAGACATTTGACGCTATCGCAGATCAGGTTTCTTGATTTTATTTTGGGCGTTTTGATCTGAGAGTACAAAGCATCCAAGATCTGTATCAATGAACAATCAAAATAATGGAAATCAATGGTGTTGAATCTGAACCTGCCCATATTTATGATCCAGACAATCCATTGTGGTCTGCGTATCGTACACTTTTTGGACATTGGAAGGTACTGCATCGCATCAGTAGTATCAATCGTCAATCAGGGAAGCGTTATATGAGCATCGCTGACGCCTATCGTATCTTCACCAAACAACCCATATCTCCTACCTAAATACCGTGCGATATTTGATGAGTCTTGACGCTCCTGTGTATTTTATATCTGTATGATTATACGTTATGATAGATCCTAGCTCTCCAGCATTTATTGCTCAGCAGACATTCCTCCAAACACAATCAGATCTGTTTGCACAACACTCTCGCGAGAGGAAGACGATTAATATCTTGTGAATTGGTTGCTCTAGTACCAACAAAGACGATATTCCGCCCAGAATCCCTTCTAGTCACAAGATCTTGCAAAATACTCTCGACTACGCCAAAGCATTTGATCCATCAGTATCCGTAGAAACCAAGATACATATCCTCGAAGATCTCAATTTCAATCACTGTGAGGCAAACTATAGCGTCGAATGACACTACTGTACTCGACCATGTCGAATATCACAAAGGATGGCAAAGGAAGGAAAAGCTGACCCTCTGAGCCAATTATATTATGATCTGGTCGATCGGTGTGATATCGTCCTGGTAGCGACACCTATTAGACGATGATCTGCGAGTAGTTTGTATTACAAACTCGTCGAGAGACTCAACTGTATCGAAAACCAAAAAGAAGTCTATGGCGTCGATCTTGTCCATGACAAACTCATGGGAATGATCATCATGGGAGCCCAAGATGGCGCTCAGCACGTGATGGGGCAGATGATGTCTGTCTGGTCAGAGTTAGGTTTTGCTTTTGCCAAAAGTCCCTATATCGCATACACTGCAGGCTGACTCCTCAATGATCGTATCGACCTCATACCCGAGCAACTACAGCGCGATCAATCATTGATCCAAGAGATGAGAAATGAAATGCTCCAGCATCAATTCAAAACAATTACCAACAGAAAAAACATAACATAAGTCAAACTCTTAGCATCGTCAAAGTGGTATGATTGAATCAAACTGCAGCAGTAGCTGGTATTACGAGTCTCATCTGTTCGAAAAAACATTTATCTTGTTACCACCATCTATGAGACGCAAAGAAATACTATTTCAGCATGAAGATCTGTCATATACGCTCCCATATTTTGAATATGAAGGAAATAAAATCTGACAACATCTCATCATCAGTGGTGGTATGCATGGCAATGAGATCAATGGCATTATGATGTGTAAATACATACAACAACACATTGAATCACATCATATTGAAGACATCTTGATAGGGAAAATCACGATGATACCTATACTCAATCCACTATGATTTCAGCAGATGTACAGATACATCCCTAGCGATAACAAAGATCTCAACAGATCCTTTGGTAAAGCACAAGACAAAACATTGAGTGAGCATTACGCCGACTTTCTGGTAGAGCAATTTTTTCAATATGCTGATCACGGCATCGATATTCACGACGCAGGCTGAAGGACAATACTCATACCTCATGCTCGTATTCACTCTTGTACGACAGATCACTGTGACATTACCATCCACAATATGGCCAGACGGTTCGATAGCAAGATCATCATGGAAAGAGAAGGTAATCCACATATGCTCGCTGTCTACGCCCAAGACATCCTGCACAAACCTATCATGACCATCGAAGTAGGAGGAAATCAAGTATTATACAAAGAATATTTTGATGATACGCTGCATGGAATAATAAATGTCATGAGATGATTGAGATATATCAGTGAAAAACCAATTCTTCACAATACTGTACAGCACTTTTTGACAGATAGAAAAACTCACATTACACGTTGTGGATGAGTACTCTCACTGGAGGTGAAGGTATGAGATACAGTCATTCTCGGACAAAAACTTGGTACGATTTATTATCCACTGATGGATACACATGATGATATTTTTTCTCAATCTGACGGTTTTGTGTTTTCGATACGAGCTAGCGAACAAATACCCAAAAACGAAGATATGATATCAATTATTAGATAAAATCTGATGCCCACATATATCTCATATCCTTTATATTATCACCATTATCACTCATGAATAGCGCTACCCTCTTCGTCAAATGTCTCGAGTCTCATGGTGTAGAATATCTCTTTGGCGTACCAGGAGAAGAAAATCTCGACATGCTTGCAGCTCTCCAACATAGTCCCATCAAACTCATCGTGACCAGAAACGAACAAACCGCCGTCTTCATGGCTGGCACCTACGGTAGACTCACAGGCAAGACCGGTGTAGCGATCTCTACGCTATGACCTGGCGCTACCAATCTGATGACATGAGTAGCGTATGCTCAGCTGGGAGCTATGCCCGTACTCGTGATCACTGGGCAGAAGCCCATCAGAGAATCAAAACAAGCAAAATTCCAGATTATTGATGTAGTTGCTATGATGAAACCCGTGACCAAATACTCTACGAGCATCGCCGATGGATCCAAAGTACCAAGTATCGTGGCTCACGCTTTTCGTATCGCTGAAGAAGAAAGACCTGGCGCAGTACATATCGAACTTCCTGAAGATATCGCGTGATTTGAGGTAGCAGATCATCTCAAACCTATCGTCTACGACAAAATGAGAAGACCCATCCCAGACGACAAATCTATCGATCTTTTGATCCAAAAACTGGAACAGGCGAAGACTCCACTCATCCTCGTAGGTGCTGGAGCAAACAGAAAAAGAGTGAGCAAATATTTGACCACGTTCATAGACCAGCATAACATCCCGTTTTTTACATCTCAGATGGGGAAGTGAGTTGTCGACGAAAGGAATCCGCATTATATCGGTACGGCAGCATTGACGAATAATGACATCATCCACGAAGCTATCAAACTCGCTGATCTCATCATCACGATTGGGCATGATACGATAGAGAAACCTACTCACATTATCGATGATACTCACACACAGATCATCCACATCAATTACTCTCCAGCAGAATTTGATGAGCTGTACAAACCTACTCTTCAAGTCATAGGAGATATCGGTAACACGATGCGACAACTCACAGAACGTAGCATCAAGTCAGATTTGTATGATTTTGGTAGAATCTATGATATCAAGAAAAAAATCTGACAATCAACCACGTATGATGGGTGAGCAAATCCACTCATCTGACCTCAATATCTCATCACCACTCTGCGCGCACAGCTTGCTGATAATGCGATCGTCTCGCTGGACAATGGTCTGTACAAAGTATGGTTTGCTCGCAACTATCCTTGTCACGAATCTAATACACTCCTGTTGGATAATGCGTTAGCCACGATGGGAGCGGGATATAGCAGCGCTTTGATGGCAAAGATCCTGTATCCTGATCGTGAAGTCGTAGCAGTAGTAGGTGATGGAGGTTTTATGATGAATTTGGGTGATATCGAGACAGCCGTCAGATTGGGACATGATCTCATTATCTTCGTCCTCAATGATAGCGCCTATGGTATGATCAAACGAAAACAACACCATTTATGATACGCTGACTTTGGTCTGGATCTTAGTAATCCTGATTTTGTACAACTTGCTGAATCATTCGGAGCGAAAGGTTATCGTGTAGACACCAAAGATCAATTTCTCGATGTCTTCCATCAAGCTAGATCACAATCGGGCGTCAAGATCATTGAAGTTGTGTTTGAATACCCGGAAGATATTATGTAGGGTAGTTGAAACATGGTTTAAAAGTTGTTTAGGATAGTTGAATATAGGGCGAAATAGACTTTATTAGTATGTAGTAACCATATGAAAAGATCATTTGAAGAGTTAGATATCTGGCAACTCGCAAGAGCGCTTCAAAAAGAGATATGAATGATTTTTTATGATGAATGATTTAAAAACTACAATTTCCAGAGTCAAATCATGAGAGCTGTGCTTTCTATTAGTAATAATATAGCAGAGTGAAATGATAAATTCACAACGAAAGACAAAATCAACTTTCTATTTATCGCAAAGTGATCTGCTGCAGAGGTAAGAAATATGCTGTATGCTGCATTTGATTTTTGATATATCAGTGAAATACAACTCCATGATTTTCTCTGAAAATCAACGACACTTAGCGTCAAAATATTTAATCTCATCACCTATCTCAAAACACGCCCCCAACCAACTAAATAACAATTATTTCAACAACTTTTAAACCATTCTTAAACCATTCTTAAACCATTTTAAACCATTTTAAACCGATCTTAAACTACTTTTAAACTACTTTAAAACAACTCTTTAACAACTCTTAAACTACTATTTTAAACCATCTTTTAATCTTTAAACTATTTTTAAACCATACATAACCATACCTAAACAACTTTTTAACCCTCTCCCTACCACCCCATGCTTACTTCTCGCAATCCCTATACCAACGAAATCAATGCTACGTTTGAAACACTATCTGATGCAGCATTGCTTGCGAAGATCAAACAAGCAGATCGTACGTATCACGAGCGAAAACAGACATCGTGGTCAGAGAGGACAGTTCTTTTCTTGAAATTAGCGGATATCTTAGAACGTGATATCGAACATCATGCCAAGCTAGAGACGATAGAGATGGGGAGACTGTATGGGGTTGCTATCAAAGGGATGAGAGGTACCATCAGTCTGATCAGACGATTTGCAAATCATGCACAGCAGCTCCTCGCTCACGAACAGATTAGCGATGAAGGACTCACCTGACATATCCAATACGATCCGATAGGAGTGATCTATGGTATTGCACCTCGGAACTTCCCTTATAACCAGCTCCTGCGTGCGGCAGTACCGAATATCCTGGCAGGCAATACGCAAGTCTACAAACACGCCTCCAATGTGCCCCTATGTGCACAGGCTATAGATCAGCTTTTTGTACAAGCTTGATTTCCTATCGGAGTATATACCAATCTGTATATGTCTTCGTCACAATCAGAACTCGTCATATCGCACCCAGCCATCAAAGGAATCAATCTAACCGGTGGCGAAAAAGCTGGTAGCGTGATATGAGCATTAGCTGGCAAATATCTCAAACCATCAGTATTAGAACTGGGTGGTAATGATGCATTTGTGGTGTTAGATCATCAGGATACTGATGCGATGGTGGCGCTGGCG
>JBGTAD010000122.1:0-10924 GCA_041750055.1 Candidatus Absconditabacterales bacterium
GCCGGAGGAAGCAGAGTTTATTATTTTTGAATGCTCGCCAAAGGCAGCAGGAGAAGGAAAAATTTTGTTAACTAGCGACCATCATAACCCTGGTGACTTTGGTTTTAGTATCGGTGCAGAAGGCTATTGGTTCACGTCAAGCCTTGGGCAATTAGCATTTTATTTGGGTATTGCACCTACGATGGAGCTATTGATGACGGCTGCTGCCGACCACTGTCCAGTCGCTGCATATGCTGGGAAGTGCCCAATGATATCTACTGAAGGATTTGCGGAGTTCCGTATCCAACAGAAGACATCATTTTATGCGACACAACCTCGCGATGCACACAAGTCGAATCCGGAAACTTTGAAGGCGATAATAGAATCTGCGAAAGCAATTTTATTGTCTGCTGAAGAAGTGGACGGCGTTTGCGACTTGCGACACCTTGGTCATATCGATGAATTGAGTGAAGCAGCAATGCTGACTGATAAGGCGTATATGTCGCAAATCGACGATACGGACCGCGACCGTCAAAAAACAGGCAATCTTAAGATTGTCCTGGGTGGGAACGCCAGGCCGGAAATCGTTGTCAACTTTATGGCATGGGCGAACGCTCTTCCCAATAAAGTAGGCGATGCCTACGGCAACCCTACTCGCGGCTTCGCCGGCGTAGTGGTAACTCCCGAGACTGCGACCGCCGAATAGTCACCGCGCCCCCTGTGTTTTGATGTGTGAAAGAGAAATGATTGCTAAAAAAATCAAGTATCTTTGCTGAAGTTTCCTTCACGCATCCCTAAATCTACTGAGTATTCTCGGTAGATTTTTGCTGTGTCAGATTTTTGTTAGATTGTAGCAGATCCCCTTTCTACCCTCATGGATCCCCCTTTGTTTCCCCCTTGAGAAGGGGGATGGTGTCGAGATAGGTGGAGTCATTGAGCTTTCTGTGATAGTTTTTGTCTCGCAAGACTATAAGGTCAGATTTTTTTTGAATTTGCATTTTGATATTATTTTTAGTATACTGTAGATAATTGTATTTTTTCTACCAAACTTCATCATGATAATATTAAGACCCCTGTATGAACATCAGATTGATCAAATGATAGGTAAACATTTCATCAAAGTATTGATGTGACAGAGAAGGACAGGTAAAAGTCTTTTGTTACGTTCGGTGGTTTCTCGTTTTGACAAGACTCTCTTCATCGACAAAGAGCAGCAAGCCTATCATCATATCAAGACATCAGATGATCTCTATGCGTATTGTCGTGAGCAGCTACAACAGCCGCTTGAGATGATTGCTATCGATGAGATTCAGACTATAGATCGTCGAGAACACGCGGTATTGAGCTTACATAATGAATATCCTGATGTAGAGCTATGGATCACTGGTTCTAATAGTGATATGCTTTCTAGTGAGTTGACGACTCGTCTGAGAGGTAGATATCTGAGCATGACGATCTATCCGTTTGTCTTCTCAGAGTATCTGTCATATTATGGATGAGTAGCTAGTCATGAGACGATGAATAGTTACATCCAGGTAGGCAATCTTCCTTCGTTGTATCAGTTATCATCTATGGATTCGTTCATCACGTGGAAACAAGACCTAATCGATACCATTATGCTTAGAGATATTGTAGAGAGATATACCATTAGAGATGTATCTATTCTGCAAGATGTCTTTGCGTTTATGATCAATAATGCTGGTAATATTACCAACACGAGCTCACTTCTTGCTTATTTAGAGCACCAAAAAAGATCCGTCTCTCTGGTGACCTTACAGTCTTATATCGAATACCTGTGTCGTGCCTTTATCTTGTATGAGGTCCCCTTGTATGATGTACAAGGCAAAGAAATTTTTCAGAGATTGAGAAAATACTACGTCAGTGATTTTTCTCTCAGGAAAGTATATTTCGGTGGATATGATGAATGATTGGGCAAAATATTAGAAAATCTGGTCTATATGACGTGTATTGCCTATGGGTGGCAGGTATTTGTATGAAGGATAGGCACGCAAGAAGTAGACTTCGTCCTCGAAAAAGCTGGTAAAAAAATGTATATCCAAGTAGCATATCTCCTGTCTACCAAAGAAGTAATAGACAGAGAAGTTCGCAGTCTCTTACAGATCCAAGACAACTATCCCAAGTATATTGTAAGTATGGATCAAATATTGCTGTGATCATTGCAGTGAATTAATCATATTACATTACGAGATGTAGAAACCCTCTTGTTGTAGAATTCCTTTCACGCATCGAAAACTTACTGAGTTACGCTCTGGTAGATTTTTGCTGTGTCAGATTTGTTATTAGTTATAGCAGATCCCCCTTTGTTACCCTCAAGGGGCACCTAGTCCCCCTTTAGAAGTGGGGGGTGGTTTCGAGATATGTGTAAGTTACTAGAGTTTTATTGGTGTTTTTTTCCGCAAGACTTCAGGGTTAGATTTTTTGGTGTTTTTGTATTTCACAACTATTGTTATTTATTTCACAATGTCAATAATTATCTTGTGAGTACTTTATTACTTCTCCTTTTTTCTTATGAAACATCCATCATCTCAACCACTCCAAAATCTCTCTGCTCTCACCACAGAACAAATGACACAAAAAGCAAATAACTTGCTACAAATTTCCGTTGAATGAGGTGGCTATCCACAGCCGAAAACTCCAAAATTTTCTATACCAGTTAGTACTTATATAGGATTTGCAGAGTGAGAATTGTGGGCCACTATGTCTGGAGAAGAAATGTCTAGAGAAGAATCAAAAAGCGAAGTAGTGATTACCAAACGTACAGAATGAGATTCCTCTAATTACCAATCATTTACTATCTGACAAGACAGACTTCAGCAAGTATTTCCAGAGTTGTTAGCTACATTACAAGACGAACGCGATACTCTGATCCAAAAGCATCTGGACGATGTCAAGAAATCATTACAACCTATCGCATGAAAAGAAGGATTATTCCAGGCTACCTTTACTATCTCAGAAAAACATAATTCCTACACAGAATTATTTTTCAAAGCACTTCAACAACATCCAGACTACGATGCGATCAAAGTCCTCAAATTTCACTATTATATCGATAATGGAATGGACCAAATGTGATCCATGGCTGGCGAATGAACAGACTACTATATCAAACAACATGGAGAACTGAATCGCCTAGACTCATCTCACATGATGGATATGATATTAAAGACAGCCGAATAAGTTTCTGAAATCACCACATCATCCTATAAAAACATTTTCACAAAACTGTCAATATTTTTCACAAATCGGATCGCTATATACTCACCATCAACAAAAAGAAATAAAAATCTGAACATATCCTTTGGAAGAGAATCTGCTTCCTCTCTGGTCATAGTATGCTATGATCGACGGTCCGAATCCGTCACCCCTCATCCTTCGCCACTTCATGTATATCGTGATGCTGGCTTTTTTTGTGATCAGATTTTTGTTTGATAGTTGTTGATATTGAAGGAAATTGTGTGTACCCAAAGTAAAGAGTTGTTTACACTAGCGTTAAAATGCCTTCGGCGGGACCAACTTTTGCCTACCGGCTGCAAAAGCACTCTAAGAGAATACATTACCAAAAAAGCACCCCAAGAGTACTTCTTCGCTTTGCTCAGGGCGCCTCGTCGGGCAAGAAATTACGTTATGAGTTAGAATGATATTTTGATGCTTCGAGCTCAGTCGTCCCCGGAGGGACCCACTCCCTCGCTTTAGGATGATTGTGTTTAGAGTTGAGTAGCTTTATCCCATTTTTGTTGGACGACATTGTCTGTCTGTGGATACTTTTTTTCAGATTTTTTGCATTCTGAGGGATTCTGAGTATGATATTGGTAGTTTATATGTTTGTATCATTACCATGGTCGACTCCTCTCAGCTCAAATCCCAATATCCCAGTGTGTATAAGGAATTCTTCGCTACGCATGATGTCGTCGTGAGTTCGTGTTTTGGATTCAATCGAGTATCCACAGCACTAGGACATCAGTCGGATTTCGTCAATATCAGACAAAAGATCCCACTGAGATGTTATGCAGGATCCAAAGAACTGGGTATTCCTGGTATCAGTATCGGATCGATCAGAGTCTATGGACTAGAAGGCAACTTTGAACAGATCGATGTGAGCAAAGTCATCCCAGCAGTACAAGAACGACAGTCAGAATGTAGTGCCTTGGCTCGTGAATACTGACTGACCAAAGGATATCGTATTGATCTGCTCATCGAGTCTACCAGAGGTCATGGATTGGGATTTAGTGGGACGATCGCTGCCAGTATGGTCTCTCTGATAGCACTCCTGGCAGGCAAGATCAAATCTCAAGATCTCGAGCAGTATGATCGCTTCCAATCAACACCACTACGACAACAACTCGCCGACACTGCCTGGAAACTGGAACAACTCAACAAAAATAATAATAGCCTATGACTCGCTAGTCGATCCGCTCTATGAGCAGGCTCGGGTCCCTGGATAGGAATCAGCACCCAATCAGACACTCCATGACTCACAAATCCATCTCAACTATCCCGTCATATAACGACATTACAGCAGTCACATCCTGACGACTTGTTGTGAAATCTACAACTGGATTATTGTCTGATATTTTCTGGATTGCTCAACAATACCCAACAAGTCGAACGTCTCAAAAAAGCAGATCATAAACATCTCGAACAGATCCGTGAATACATGAAGACTCATTTTGGTCAGATTTCTTCTCCTTTAATAGATCAGATCCAAGAGACCCCATTGTATGATACAATGATCAGCACGTATGGAGTCTTGAGTATGAAGATGTTGTATCTACTCTCCCAACTGATGGAATACGGAGACTATCCAGAGATCATGAACAAGATGATCACGCATGCCAATGATATGAGACACTTCATACGTATGATCGAGAGATCTGATGGCTTCGCTGAGTATCTGAGCGACATCTTCCACGGACATATATCTCATGCTGATGAGCATATCGGTATCATCCCACTACACTCGGGCAAACATGGTGGGAATTACCTCCTGATCATGAGACGTGGATATAGTAGGAAGACACTCACTCGCACCATAGAATCTCTCCAAAAGATCTATCAAGACACTAGTATCCATTATACTTCTCGAGGACAGGATGACAAACTTCCTGGTATCCAAATCTTGCAAGATATCAATCACGATGCATTCTCAGAATATGTCGACAAAGAACACGTCGTGTATATCGATAATCAAGGACACAAACTCATCGATACCTACGATAACCTCCTCAAACAATGTCCTGATGGCATCCTGATGGATGGTATTGCTGGCAAGATCTTGATCAAAGGTCAAAAAGTCAATTCATCTCAGCTCAAATCTCAATCAACCACAGTAGAAGTATTCGAGCATCTGCTACTCAATATCGGCAAAGCAGTCTCTAGCTCCAAATTGTGATCTTCGTCATACACCAACCAATATAATCAAATGCAAGGTAAAATACTCTGACCCCTCGTCAAGCTCGTGCAAGAATTATTTGAAGTGAGTCTACCTCTGTCGGCCAAGAGTAGCTATGGCTCCTATACCGTGACCTTGGAGCAGACAGATCTGCCTATCGGATTGATCAAGGCGAGATAAGGTCATTGCGAGGAGAGCTTGCTCGCTGTGGCGAGACAAAGCAATCTATTGTTTGAACTGGATTGGCACGTCGCCAAGTTACTCCAGGATCCTCAGACTCCTCTCAACGACGATAGTCGAGGTACAGCTTGTTTTATTCGTCACCTATGTTATGGTAAATAGTGTTCCCAACCATAAATACAAAAAAAAACCTGACACTTCTATTCCATGGGAGTTGTGAGGAACTTTGTGATGAGAAATAGTATCAACTGATCTGACCCAAGAACAACAAGAATCACTACTACAAACATCCTGAATGCAGGTGACTGGCGCATCGTTTTTTCTCCGTCATGGTGAGACTCCAGCCAATGCAAATGGCGATGGTGTCAAGTGATGGAAGGAGCCTCTCACTGCAGGTGAATTAGCAGGAAAAGGTTCTATTGCTAGAAGCAGTGAAGCGCTAAAATCTGCCCTCTGATCACTACAAAATCTCCAGATCCATGTCTCGCCTACCGTTCGCTGTCTCCAGACATTACAGCTTGTCTTACAAGAGTTTGAAGTGGATTGGGAACTCACGGATGATAAGATAACAACCATCGGAACATATAACACATCCCAAGATCAACAAAACCTGATCATCGCTGACGAAAAGTTAGCTGAACTGAGAGAGAAGTTATGACTGCCTCAGGGTATCACTCTATCCAACGAACTCAACACCAGAGCAAAATGAGATGAAGAAGGAGAAGATCTCAAACCATTATTTGAGCCAAATAATAAAGGAGGAGGATATATGGAGGCTATTGGAGATGCTACCGATTATATCGATAATTGCCATCAACAATATAGCGATAAAAAGAGTGATGAAGAAAACGATCAAAAGGTCATACTCTTCATCGGACATAGGACATTATTAGCCGCATGAGAACTTGCTGAAAAGAGAGATGGATACATACCCGTGCATCCTCAGTCAGATCCCGGTCAGATGAGTGTTACAGCTTTTACTTCAACCCACAAACCACTGAGTCAGAAGACCACAGGTCAGATTCCCCCTTTCCTTTTGCCATTTCCTCCTGCAGACTGGATCAAGCAACATCAAAAACTCATCCCTGGACTGGATCCTGCCAAGACCTATATCGAGAATCAAAACCTCGTCTCAGCTTGGATGCTAGGATATGCTCAGCAGTTAACGCAATCGACACAAGCTCAAGATTATAACACACTAGCTGATCAAGTGATGGCTGTCGATCAGTCAACCATGGTCGCACAGACAGCATTATCGGTCTTGCTGTCTCATCAGTCTCATCCTCAGACCCATGAGCTCTTGATCCAAGTACTTGATCATGCCATTGCTCATCACCATGCCGATACTGACTGGATCACGACTACCTTCCAGCGTTTGATAGATGATACCAAGACACCAGCATCAAAATCCGAATCAAACCCTGACCTAAACCCTGATCTGTATTGGAAGTATTTTCTAGCTGTATTACATAGATCAAGACAAACAAACGACTTGCTCACTCAATTGGGTAATAAGCATCCGAAACATATGCAAATCTTGTGATATTTGACATTCTTGAATACACAACAGCAACAACATGATGCTATCAAGATGAAGACCTTGTCTGGAGAGATGTCTCTGGAGCCAGCCTATGTTAATCAACAACTCAGTGATACACAGGGTAATATAATCAGTCCTCTAGAGCTTGTACAAGAGTTCTTGGCATCAACAGATACTCGCATCTTCATCACAGCCGGTGGCGGTATGGGCAAATCTACACTGTCTAAGAACCTCATCTCACTACTGACTGACCCACGTGTCTTGGTCCTGAGTCATCAGGCAGAACTCAGGGTGCAAGAGATAGATCTACGTGGATATAGCGTCGCATCATTACCATCTTCACAGTCTCTTGATCCATCGACTATCGTCGTGATTGATGGGATTGATGAGATAGATCCTGAAGTACTCGATGCATATATGACATCACTTGCTCACTGAGTGCGTGTGATAGGACTGTGACGTCATGATGTGACTCATCACTTCTCAGCAGATACTAAGCAGTATGGGCTCGATGTTTCAGGTTTTGAGTCTCGTTTGTTAAATATACACACGCTATGACTGAGAGAAGTATATGCCAAACTCAAGGAAAAACTTCGTTTTGATCTCGTCGGACTTGAGATGGCTCCATTACAAATAGAAGCATTACTAAAACTCGCTGAAAATTCAGAGTTATCAGGAGAGCGTTCAAACATCACTCGTATGGATATTTACGAATACATGGTGCGTGATATTATCCTTCGTGACGCCAGGAGATTACAAACAGTATGATCATTACAAAAGTTCGATACTGCTCTATATTCCAAAGACAAAGAACAATTATTTCAATATCTCATCAGAAGTGGATATAGAACGTGAAAAACCAATCATGTCCGTGATCGAAGCAAGGCAGATATTCTCGCTCTCCAAGACGAATATCTCACAGCATATCAGGGAGAAACAGAGCTATACTCCAATTCATTTGGAGGTTTTGTGGAGCGCTTTTTGACAACTACATCATTATTGGTTCATAGCTGACCGACAGATCGTTATAGAGTGTTTCACGAGACAGCAAGAGAATACTTTCTCACCCTCCCTTGATGAACAGTTCAAAAACTCATAGGAGAAGACTACCGAGTCATGAGACAGAATACAACCTATACTTCACACGACAAAAACCAAATATCAAATTACCAATTACAAACAATGATAAATCTTAAAACAGAAGAACGAAAAAAAGAACATCTATTGACAGTCAAAAGTTGAGTACATGAAGTCACTGCTATCAAGACGTCTGCTGTTGAAGAACTGATACTACAAAGAAATACTATTCCTTCGATCTGAGATGAGATCCAGATAGAAGAGAAAGACTATATCGCATTATGACGAGATAATACTAAAGATTTTGAGTGATGGACGTTCAAATCAATCATGAATTGGTTGGGTCGCCAAAAACCATGAGCATTGGAACCATATATCCATCAGCTGGATTATACTCTGTGGTCTGGAGAGAATCGTAATCAGTTACACCAAGGAGGAATAGCTGTGAGTAAAGAGTTCTTGTCTCTCTTGCGTCAGGGCAAAGCCAAAGTAAAGATTCAACCAACAGAAAAGTTCGTCTCATACGAAAAAGACTATCAAGTAAATTTGCCAGTCAAAACCCTCAACTACAACATTCCTCTATGAACTACAGAATTAATCGATCAAGACGGCAAGTCATTCCATCGCATCTCCAGAAATATAACAAAACATTATTTCAAATTCTTATGATACATCAAAAAACAATGACAAGAACGAATAAATCAACACTGTTTTCTGATCCAAGATGTGACCCAAGATGATCAAGCTGGGCAACATCAACTCTATCTTTCGACCCAAGCAAGACAACAATTCCACCAAGATCTGTGAAATATTTTGGACTCGAAAATTGACGGCAAGACGAACACGGTGCTTATTGATAGGGAAATTCACTATTACGTCTGATCGGGTATTACTTGGTCATTGGGTCAAGACGGCGTGTTATCTTTCCAAAAAGGAAAAGACATAGGAAAATCATTATTCAACAAAGTGAAAAAACTTGATCAAACATGAATCAAACAAGCAGTGACTGTAGAAGGAAAGACGGTTGATGTCATCGACGAAGCCACTCTCAGAAAATTACTTGCTACTCGCAGACAAAAGTCTACCGAAGAACAACTTATCGAAACCTTGTCGACGAAACAAAAATAATACTCAAAAATCTGACCGTGAATGCAGTCAGGTTTTTTTTGTTTTTTTGAGAAAAATATTATTGTCAGTGGGTTTAAAACTCCGTCTGAGCGATGATATCTGCAAAATATTTAATGGATTCGTTGCGGGGATCGAAGAGGAATGGCGCGACATCAGCATGGAGAGCGTCCAGATCGAATGATGTCAATCTGGCCAAGACTTGTTCTTTGAGCTGATGTCCGTCGTGTATTCATAGCGTCTGTGAGCAGTATCCTCGATGAGTCTTGACTCCCATCCCGATCAAAAAAGCAAGATCAAATAAATCCCTTCCTTTGACTCTCCCGAACAAAGCTCTCCATTTCATCGCCATCAGAATATCTAGTGGTGCAGTACGCATCGTCATGCTATGTTCAAATTGTTGAAATAAGGACGTTGCGATGTCGTAATCGACTCATTGTGGTGTCGTATCGATCTTGATAATCAGCTTCTCGGTTTCCATATCTGCCAGATGGTTATCATATAGGATTCCGGGTAGCTTGACGGCACAGCAAAATGCTCACTTGTAGACGATTTTGATCTCTACCTGACATCATTCTAGCTCTAGATCACGCTTGATATGATCTGCGCAGTCTTCGAATTCTGATTGTGTTAGTCCTCGATTATAAAAATCCAGATCCTCGGAAAATCTCTGGCTACGATGAATCAGTCTGAGCGCTGTTCATCCGATGAAACACATCTTGCTACTGGATGGATGACGAAACAAAAAATGTAGAATCTTGACTTGGAGATATTCTCTCAGGATAGATCTAGGGAATTGCTGGAGACCCGGAGGATAACTCGCGAGAATCTGTTGGAGTCTAAGCATGATATTGTTTCCAAAAAGAAAGTAAATCTGACACTCTTTGTGATAAGCGCTGTGAGTGAAACTGATCGGCTGTCTGTTTCAATACATCAGGAGTCAGGATTTCTTCGAGACGATCGAGATCTCGCCTGAGCTCTTCGAAAGCAGTCTTGTCGATATGTGGCTTGAGATATAGGTAGTCACAGATCATCTTGGCGGGCGTCGCCATGAGATACTTGCCTGCGCGAGTTGATATGAGCTCATATCATCGATACAGACTGACTTTGATCGAATAGTATTGGAATATCCCCAGATCTCCTGAGAGTTGTTGCGTTTTCTTGGTGCTACAAGCAGTCGTCATGAAGACGCCTTCTGGGATGAGATCATAATACCTGAGAGCTGATTCCATACTAATGTAGCTGGGAGTATAGATAGTATTGGATAGTTGATATAGATCTTTCTCTGATATGTCGGATGTCGATAGTGTATACCAGCCACGCGAGACCGTCTTGATATATCAGGCTTGATGCCAACGTACGAGATTTGCACGCTGGAAATCACTCTCTATCAGGCGGATATCATGAAGAGAGAAGACGGAATAATTCTTAAAGGTTGTAATAAACGATTGTAGCTTCATTTCTCAATGTATCTAAAGGATCTATGGATTAGAAATCCATAGGTTTGGGTATGGTCTGAAAGACCTATTCACCCTCAAGTATGAATGTATTATTGTCTTTTATGTTTTCTACTCACGATCTATGGTGTTCTAAATATTCACTTACCATACTAT
>JBGTAD010000123.1:0-10249 GCA_041750055.1 Candidatus Absconditabacterales bacterium
TTGTCCTGAAGATAGTTGTCTCCTTTGAATATCATTCGACGGTTTGGACTATTCACAAAAACCTACTATTAAATTCGGACTGTGAAAAGCAATGATGGCATCAGTACAAGAAATACATGCCCAATCGGTATTATCACTGACTGCTTTAGGACGTATATGAAATGGTATTATCTCATTCAGTAGTAAAAAATTATGATCTTCATTAAACCAAGTTTCTTGACCAGTAGGCGCAGTCAAGTTTTGACAAACATTACTTGAACAATGATGACGATTATCCTTTTTTGCTTTTATGTGAATGATATCTTTATCTCTCGCTATCTTCAACATCCTACCAATCCCAGCACTCGACGGAGGGAGGATCTTAGGAGTCGTTATCCAAACCGTCTTTAGACTACCCATGAAACAATACTTTACGATTGAGAACTATATCAATCTTGTATTCTTCGCATTATTGATGACCCTAGGAATATATATCCTCTTCAAAGATCTCTGGAGGGCTTGGGGCATTTCATTGTTTGGATAGAGAAGATAAGAATCACCCGACATGTATCTCCCTCCCCTCGTAGGGGACTCGGTGGCCCTTGAGGATAGGGTCGGAGAGAGGTCAAAATAATCAAAAACATAGACTTCCTCAAAAAAGAGTCCTCTCTTGCAGAAATCTATTCTCTAAAAAATCATAAAATCTGATCTACGATACTGTAACAAACAAAATAACAACTTGTGCGTGTTGAGTGACTCGTAATACTTTAGTCGGTATATTCTCATCGTATGTCTCAATTTACCCAATCATTTCAGCGTCTCAATGACATCGCCACACTCCTGCAGTCTAGTGATATCGTCGATATCAATGAACTACAGTCTCTACAAACTGAGGCACAGCAACTGTACGAATACTGCCAAACACAACTCAATCAAACTACGACCATCAACACTATTGACGCCGCTTCGAATAAAACAACCTAAAGAAAAAAGAAATAATAACTCCTGATGTGACAGCTCCCTCCCCTGGCAGGGAACTCCATGCCCCTTCAGGGTAGGGTTGGGGAGAGGTCAACCAATCTCAATCATTTTATTGTTGATCATATCAAAGCGTGGACACTCTTCACTTTTATAAGCTGATGAAGTACCCTATCCCTGATGATAGCGAACGTTTTGAGTATCTTCCATCCACAAACTATACCAAACATCCACAAATCTGACCAAATAAACCTTCCCGATCACAACTCAATCCACGTATGGATGAGTACCGCCAACGAATCCAACAACGAGGGCGAGTGTATCGCTCACTCCCTTTTGTAGAGCAAATCTACCTATGTAATTCACTATCGTTCAATGCTTTGCATGATGATTCTGATATTGATCTATTTATCGTCACGAGTCCGGGAAGACTACGGACGGCTAGACTACGATCTGTCATCATCACGACCATCCTATGACTCAAGAGACGAAAAAAATCCCACATACGCAAACGCTTGTGTCTGAGTTTTTATGTAACGAGTGATGAGCAAAATCTCTATCATATAGCAGTGCACAATGACGTGTATCTGATGTATTGGATAGCGCATCTTGTTCCGCTATACTCTCACCAAAAACATCCAAAATCATTTGGAATACGGACTGCTAACAAATGGATATCTAGCTATCTACCACATCTATCTGAGTGAGTAAATATTGATATTGGTCTAGATCAAATCCATGGATCCACATGGTTTCAAAAAAGTATTGAGTATCTTGGTGGTAGGCGATTTGGAGATATCTGCGAACGAACAATCAAGACAATGCGAGTCCCTATCATATTACGCAAGAACAAAACCCATAAAAAAACATCTCATCATATTATCATATCGGATACGATGCTCAAATTTCATGACTGTGTCAGATCTAAAATATCCTTTCTCTTCAAGAAAACGATAGAAAAATAGAGTAAATTATCATAAAACACACAAGTTATCACCAATATTATATCACATACATAGTAATATAACCAAATGTTACCAGTAACTGATGGAGAATGATTGTAATACAAAGACAAACACATACACTGATAACTAATCAAACAATCACAAACAAAAAACGAAAAACTCTCTCATTTTATTTTATTATCCACACGGCAATATATGCAGGATATCAAAGCAATATTCGATCTAGGAAACGGACGAATCAAATGAGCGGTCATTGCACAAGACGAATGAAAGACAACAGTACTAGTAAAAGATATCATTAAGACCAAAGGATTACGTAAAGGTAAAATCCTAGACCCCGAAGAACTCATCGTCACACTCAACGACATGATAGAAGGGTTCATAAAAAAACTCTGAGGAGACTTTATCGACGAAGTATACGTATGATTATCTCATCCTGAGTTTGATATACAAAGGTTATCAGAGTCTAAGAGAGTGATGTCTGACGCGATTTCCCAAGACGACATTGACCACTTATCCAAAGTGATAGGGGATCTGAGAGATAGAAACAATGTAGAAATACTCAAGATCATTCCTGTGTATCGAACAATCGATGATGAGAAAAAAGAGAAAAATCCATTAGGTTTGCAAGGAAGAAAAATAGAATTGACTGCTGATATCTTTATGTTACCTAAGACATTTTATACCGGATTATTAGAAGTATTTCAAAAAGTCTGACTCAATGTCATCGATATCATTCCCAATATATTAGGGACGAGTGAAATTGCTTGTGATTTTGATCAAAGAGATCTATGAACACTACTCATCGATATAGGCAATAACCAAACAAGCTATGTCGTGTTCGAAGATGGCTACGCATTATCCTATGGGGTATTGCCGGTAGGTGGTGAAGATGTCACCAAAGATATCTCAATCGGTATGCAAATCGACATCAAAGAAGCAGAACAAATCAAAAAAGAATACGCAGAAGTACTCACCGAAGAACAAAAACCTCATACAAGCAGTGATGATCCTGTCGACAAATATTACCTCGCAGAAATCGTCTCTGCAAGATACGAACAAATCTTTCAAAGAATCAATAAATATCTTCACAAGATGTGAAAAGATGGAAGACTACCTGGAGGAGTGTTATTGACCGGAGGAGGAAGTAAAATCCATGGACTAGATCTACTCGCCAAACAAACATTCAAACTCGCAACATTCTACGCCAAAGATCATCAACTAGGACTAGGCGAGATATCATCTAATCCACAATTTATCACTACATTATGATTATATTTACGAGCATCCAGATATAATGAAAACAAAAAAGGAATGTTTTCCTTCAATATGTCGTTTGGGAGTCTCATCAATCCTATTAGGAATCTATTCAAAAAAGTCTTCTAATCATATCAATGATATCAAACAAGCAAATCATTTAGTAGTATCAGACTTATTTTAGTTTCTTTGTATTCTTACTTATCATGATTATCAACGAAACATTTGCCCCAGCATTAGTATCCGGAGCGAGAATTAAAGTGATCTGAGTGGGTGGAGCCGGCAACAACGCGATCGATAGAATGATCACAGAATGACTGGAATGAGCAGAATTTATCGCAGTCAATACCGATGCTCAAGCCCTTGGAAAATCTCTAGCAGAAAAGAAAATCAATATCTGACTCAATATCACAAGGGGATTGTGAGCTGGTTCCAATCCTGATGTCTGACGTAAAGCAGCAGAAGAAGATATCGAAACGATCAAAGGATTGTTGTTCGATACGGATATGGTATTCATCACGACAGGTATGGGCTGAGGAACAGGAACAGGAGCAGCTCCTGTCATCGCAGAGATCGCTAAATCATTGCATATCCTCACTATCTGAGTCGTTACCAAGCCATTTAGCTTCGAAGGAAGACAAAGACAAACAATGGCAGAAGACGGAATTGAAAGACTCAAACAGCACGTCGATAGTCTCATCATCATCCCCAATGATAAAGTATTCTCTACCATAGATAGAAAGACAACCTTCCAACAAGCATTCACCAAGATCGATAGCGTCTTGATGCAAGGTATTCAAGGGATCACTGATCTCATTCAAAAACCTGGTATGATCAATGTCGACTTCGCAGATGTCAAAAATTTCATGGAAGACTCTGGTACCGCTATGATAGGTATCGGATACGGAGCAGGTGAAAACAGAGCTACCGACGCAGCCCGCAAAGCCATCGAAAGTCCACTCCTTGAATCTCAATTGGATAGAGCTAAGTCTATCATCTTCGCCGTCACAGGAGGACAAGACCTCACTCCGATGGAAGTCAAAGAAGCAGCAGACATCGTCGAAGATATTATCGATGCATCAGTTGTCAAATTCAAATGGTGAATGTCTATCGATGATAGCTATGATGGAGAAGTCAAAGTTACCATCATCGCAACAGGATTTCAAGAAGCATCCAACGATCCTATCATCCAAAAATCCAAAAGAGACGAACTAGGAAGAGTAAGAATCAACGAAAGACCTGTCACAAAAGAGTCCTTTGGATCGTCTACTAATAGAATAGATCCTAAGAATAATAATGTACTCGATGATGAAGATGAATTCGATCGAGAAACACCACCAGTATTGGATAAATTCAGAAGTTCGAAAGTTGGGGGATAATAAAAATGTCAAGCCATATGCACACGATCCCATAGTGTTTTTTGGATTAGTACGTGTCAATTATGTATACTATCAATATCTTTATTTTTGATCGTTTTCATATGTTATTGAAAATCTCAAGTCCTAGCGGTGTCATCTTCGAAGGAGAAATAGCAAAAGTAACCCTTCCTACAGAAAAAGGAGAAATCACTATCTTGCCAAATCATATCCCTCTGATCACCGTCGTCAAATCAGGATTGGTCAAACTCGTACCTCTCCATCACAAACAAGCTGAATTATTCAAAGACGGGGAGTATCTTTTTGAAGAAGACAAACTCGTCTTCTCGATCTCCAAAGGTATCGCACTCATCGATGGCAAGAGCATCAAACTCACGACCAGCATAGCGACGACTTCACCCCAAGAATCTGATGAAGCACTCACACAGATGAAACAAGATCTTCAACATCAGATCAAAAGCATCAGAGCCAAAGGAAACATGGAAGAAATGGAAAAAATCATCAACCAACTCGAAAAAGTCAACGCTGATATGAAACTCAATAAACTCAAAAAATAAAACAAATCTGACCCCATCTCAATACGATCTCCTAATAACGGGAGATTTTTTTATATAGTGATTATTCGGTTTGTAACAAATCCCACTTTCTACCCTCAGGGGGCACCTAGTCCACCTTTATCAAGGGGGACGACATCGAGATATTCACAGACAAGCAATATTCAATAGAATCTCTTGAAGAGAAACGAAGTAGTTACAGGACTATAGCATCACATACATGACGAAGAAAGCCTCATTGATAAAGGAGGTGCCCGAAGGGCGGAGGATTTGCTCCGAAAGACTTTGGCATTGGGCAACTGCCAAAAAATATCTCACCGAAGGCATCACATAAAAGATACTATTTTCTCGATACGTTGAAGCTACTCATGCAACGAGGAGGAGTTTTTGTTATAAAAAAAATCCCCCTTCCCCCCTTTATCAAGGGGGACGACATCGATATTACTCACAGGAAAGTCCACGCAAAAGTTATCTCATAGTGGATCGGATCTCTCTGATCTTTTGATCCTTTATCAATTGACGAGGCATCCAAATAAGACGAAGCAACTATACGTGTACGAGGTGATAAAGGATAAGATGCCCTTTGGGTGCTAGCTTTTTTGGTTATGTATGCTCGTAGAGTGTTTATGCTCGTAGAGTGCTTTTTGGGCAACTGCCAAAAAATATCTCACCGAAGGCAGTCGAAACAAGGAAGACTGCAAAGACGAGTATGATAATCACTCCTCACCCCTTGGTTCTTGGGCGTTTGTTTGAACCTACATGAAATGCATAGATAATGATAACGTGGCGAGGCGCGTAAGAAATAGCGTTTTTGTTACTTTTTTTGCAATGTAAAAAAGTAATCGCCGAAGGCAGAATGATATAGAGAAAACAAATAATATTCATAACAATCATACTCGCCTAAGCTTGTTTTTTTATTGGTATTACGTACAAAGAAGTCAGATTTTTTTGTTCTTTTTTTTTGCTTTTTTCCAAACTATCTCAATGACGTATTTCGCAATTATCGGTAAACACAAACGCCTCTCTGGAGAAGAATTACAACGATGCCAACCGACCGCATTCAGACAGTACGGGCCATTGGTCGTATTCGACACTGTGCATCCCGAGCGCATCAGACAGCTAGGCGGCATCATCAAACGAGGCATCGTGATCGAGAGATCAGATCTAAAAACCCATCTCACGCCCTGATCACTCGTAGGACTCAACGAAGAATCAATAGGCAAAACACTCAAATCTGAATACCAAGTCAAGAGATATAAATTCGTCGATCCGCTGCATTGCGACCGTGAAGTGACCAAAGAGGGGAGTGAGATCTACGTCCTACCCGAGCATCATCCTGAATACAAAACACATATCGGTCTCATCCAGTGATATCAATCCATCGATCTATACGAAGCCATCGATATTAACAAACCCCTCAGCGGTATGACCATCGGTATGATGCCTAGCAAACTCGCTCATATGCTCATCAATATAGCGCTTGCTCAGACACCAGACGTCCAAGATCCGACGATTTTTGATCCATTCTGTGGGTTTGGAACAACGAATTTCATCGCCAACGCACTGGGATATCATACGATCTGATCAGATAAAACCATCACCTCCGCCAAACAAAACCGCACGCGACGAGATACCCAATCCTTCAAGACTGATCATAGAGTCCTCATCACCAAACATGATGTCACCCAACCCTTTGGAGACAAGGTGTTCCAGCATGCGACACATATCGTGACTGAAGGGCGACTCGGGCCGATCATCACTCAGCGTGTAGGGGAGTCTATGGCCAGAGACAACCAGCTGCGCATCCTCGAGGTGTATGAAAAATTCGTGACGCACGTCGCACAGGCGCGAGAGCACATCGTCATTGTCATGACCGTCCCTCACTATATGGACAACACCACCAACATCCTCTCTCGCAAACTCACAGAAATCTGATCTTCGTCATGATTCGAGGTATCCACCCTTTCCGAGATCTACAGCAGACCCAATCAGAAAGTCGGAAGGCAGGTGATGGTGATGAAGAAGTAAAATAATTTTTAAGTATATAGACTTATATCAGACTATGTATGATTTTAGACAACTACATCACAAAGACTTTGAATCTCTTTGTAACGACCTGATCGCACTCAAAGAATGAGTTGCAATAGAAAGATTTAAACCCTGACGCGATCAATGAATCGACTGAAGATTTATTGATTGATATGAACAAAAAGTCATTATACAAGCCAAACATTATGTTGGATCATGATATAATAGCCTTCTGAAGACACTGAAAGAAGAGAAAGTAAAAATGGATAAAATAAACCCCAAAAGATATATTCTTTTTACCTCTGTTCCATTATCTCTACTACAAAAAGAAAAAATAAAAACAACTATGAGTCCTTATATAGTTTGAGATGGAGATATCTATCATACAGAAAACATAAATACTCTATTGGATGATTATCCTCATATTGAAAGACGTTATTATCAATTATGGATATCTAGTATAAACATTATGAATTCTTTGATAAATAATGATATTGTTCAACGTACAAATGATTTGATAGTAAAAACAAAAAACAATCAAAATATTTTTGTGCAATGCAATCATTATTATGAATGATTAGAGAAACTACAAAATAATAATATTCTTCTGATTACATGAGAACCATGAGTCGGAAAAACAACATTGGCCAATGCATTTATTCTCTATATGTATCACTACCATACATGCGAAGTTATTGAAATGACAAACATTAATGATGGCGAGAAATTATTTAGTACCAATCCTGAAAGTAAACAAATATTTTACTTTGATGATTTTTTGTGAGCAAATATTCTTGAAATTATAGATGGCAAAAATGATGCAGAAATTGCAAGATTTATTGAAAGGATTCAAATGAACAAGAATAAATTTCTTATTTTAACTTCAAGATTACATATAGTAAATCAATGAGTTTCTATAGGAAGCAGAATGGATCAATCAAAAATTAGAAATAAAGAATTTTTTCTGGAAGTGAAGAATCTCACAGATTATGAAAAAGGAAAGATATTGTATAATCATCTTTATCATGCAAAAAAGACAAACTTACTCACCAATGATCAAATAGATTATTTTTTCGAGAATCAAAATTATAAAAAAATCATATCTCATAAAAATTTTAATCCTAGAATTATACAATTTATAACAGATTCAGAAAGATTGCAATCATGAGACTATTCAAATTTCGTGATAAATAGTTTAGATAATCCAGCTGCTATTTGGGAAATTCCATACAGTAAACAAATCAGTGACTGTGGAAGATATATTGTTGCTTGTCTTGCATATAACAGATGAGAAATAAGAGCAAGCGACTTGAGGAAATTATATGATAAAATTATTTTAAATAAAGAGTCTTTATCCAGAGGAAAGCAGACTTTTGAAGATGAAATCCGTCATCTATCCAGATCATTTATCACATTGGAGAAAAGGGATTACTCAGAGATTTATGTTTTATTTAATCCATCAATATCGGATTTTATACTTAAAAAATATAAAAGCGAATTACCTTTTTTGTTAGAAATTTACGAATATTTAGATACTATTGAGTCATTGGAGTATATTGAAAAATTACATTTGAGAACCTCCTTTGAAAAAGATATTTTTAGTAAAATACTACTACACTTGTCTAATAAAAACCTTCAAACAGAAAAATACGAATACTTTCTTCATGTTTTTAACTTATTAAATGAATATTTTCCAAGTAATTCTAGAGCAGAAGAGATATGAGATTTTTTAATTCAAACTTTTTTTGAAATTCCAAATTCTTCAATCACATCTTTTATAACATTTTTTGAGTGTATTTATGAAAAGGGAAAAATTGAAGTTGATCATGCCTTATTCATAATTGAATCATTAATTGATGAATCTTCTGATGATATTGAGCTTTCACTGATGGTATATGACTTAGTCAAAAATATATGAATCGAAGAAGACTTTTTTCTTAATAATATCAAAGAAAATGTAAAAGATATCATGAGTAATGAAGATTTTTTGCTTGAGTTATGTAACGAAAATCTGCGTAGTAATGTGATTTGATACCTAGATGAACATAGAACTGAATATGAATACAAATGATGATACTTTGAGGACGATCTGTGTCATGAACTTTCTAATTACATAAAACAATTTTCAAGTAAATATATCGATCCAGAAGAAATTAGTTTAGATGTTATTTCGTCTATCAATACTAATTTTTACTATGAACGAGTTGAAAGCATTCGTGAAGATGAAAAAACAGAACATGATAGAGATAAGCATAAAGACGCTCGTAGAGCAGCATACGATATAAAAGATATTGAGGATTTGTTTTACTGAAGAATTGAATTATAAGATTATTCAGATTTATTCATTATTTTTGCAATCACATGCCCAACCACCTTGCTCTCTTCCAAGACAAACACATCCGCCGTCATCGAGATGAGATCGCTGAGAAGCGATGGTTTTCTGTAGTAGATATTGTATCTATTGCATCAGATAGTAGTGATGGTAGAAACTATTGGAAAGTCCTCAAAAATCGTCTCAAGAAAGAAAATTCTGAAGTGGTTACAAAATGTAACCAGTTGAAAATGATAGCTCCAGATGGCAAAATGAGACTAACCGATGTCGCAGATGTAGAGACTATCCTACGCCTCATCCAATCAATCCCTAGTCCAAATGCTGAACCTCTCAAACTTCGACTTGCAAAAGTCGGATATGAACGTATGCAAGAGACAGTAGATCCAGCAATGAGTATCGATAGAGCCAGAGAGAATCGAAAAAAATATGGCAGAAGTGAGAAGCGAATCCAACAACGTATGATGGGACAAGAAACCAGAAACAAACTTACAGATTATCGAAAAGAACATGATATCAAAGAAGGAGAAGAATATGCAATCCTGACGAACATAATCCATGAAGAGCGAACAGGACTCAGTGTCAAAGAACATAAAAAAATCAAAGGACTCAAATCACAAAACCTCAGAGACCACATGAGTGAGGCAGAATTAATCTTCACAGCATTAGCGGAATTATCTACTCGTCAGATCGCAGAGACACAGCAAGCAATAGGGCTAGCTCAAAATAAAAGTGCAAGTAAACACTGATGAGCAATTGCTAAAAAAGCAAGAAAAGAACTGG
>JBGTAD010000124.1:0-25299 GCA_041750055.1 Candidatus Absconditabacterales bacterium
CCTGTGTTTGATACACCGGTAGACGTAGTTCCTGTAGAGACAGTACCAGTGACGACAGCACCAGTCATATCAGTACCAGTAGAAGTAGTGCCACTGCTCTGAGCAGCTGAGAAGTTTGTACTAGCGATCGCTATTGCGACCAATGTGAATACGTATTTTGCCATCTAACAATAAAAAAGAAAAATAAAACAGAAATCTGACCATATCTATTCGTGTTGTAAAAGTCAATATCTAATTAACTACATGGTTGTTTCTGTGTTCGTATTGATAAGAATAATGAATGGAATTATGGTCCTAATGAATCCTTAGGCAACCAATTTTTGGTTACCGACTGCAAAAGCACTCTACGAGATATACACACTTCGGAGACACATTACCAAAAAATCCTCGCACCCTCAAGGGGTATCCCATCAGTCAAGAGAGGTCATTTTTCAAAGTTTGATTTGTATTCTTGTTCGGTGGTGTAGTTTGGGACTCCCACAGCAAAGCATGATTGATAATATTTACGCTTGTGGGAAGTTTGTATCATATACACTGACTATATATGTGTATCATCCTGATTGATTTTATCCATCCAAGTCTGTATAAGAGTATCGTGATTTTAGTATCTATAAAACCTATGAACGAACTCATCCACCAGCTCCTCCAGAATACCAAACTGGATCACGATCTCCTCAAAAAGATCAAAAGAACCTATGCCAAACAACATCACTTGGCGCAGGTGCCTTCGCATATCCAATTATTGGCGGCATATCGTGAACTGCTCAAATCCTGATCCGTTTCCAAATCTCTTGAATTTGAGCGTCTCGTCAAAAAAAGATCCATCAGATCAGCCTCAGGAATAGTCTCAGTCCAAGTCTTGACCAAACCTTTCCGATGTCCGGGGAAATGTATTTTCTGCCCCAATGATTTCACCATGCCCAAAAGCTACATCAATACCGAGCCAGGTGCGATGCGTGCTTTGCTCAATAATTTCGATCCGATCAAACAAGTACATAATAGATTACTTTCTCTGACCTTGACCTGACACGCTACCGACAAGATCGAGATGATCGTGTTGTGAGGGACGCGAGATGTCTATCCTCAAGACTACAAAGAACAATTCGTCAAAGGACTGTATGATGCATGTAATAGTTTTTCAGATTTTTTTGCTTCTTTGGAAATAGATCAATCAAATACCAGATCTTCTCAATATACGACACAGGATTTTGAGTATGTGCATCCTGAGACGATCGAACAATCTCTGCTGCGTAATGAGAGTGCAGATCATCGTATCATTGGATTGACGATCGAGACCAGACCTGAGTACGTCAATGATGAGAATTGTCAGTTTCGAAGACGTCTGGGAGTGACGAGGATAGAGATGTGAATACAGTCGCTGTTTGATCATGTGCTCCATGCTAACAAGAGAGGCCACACCGTCGAACAATCTCGTCAAGCAGTGCATCTGCTGCGTCAGTACGGCTTCAAAATGTCTCTGCATGTCATGCCAGGATTGTATCGCTCGACGGTCGCTGAGGATATCGAGACGTTTCGTCTTTTGTACTCAGATCCGCGATTCAAACCTGACGAGATCAAATTCTATCCGACCTCCGTCATCCCCAATACCGAATTATACGATCTGTATCTATCAGGAGAATACAAACCACTAGAGACCTCCATCATACAGGATATTATTCGTACGACGTTTCGTGAGATTATCCCTCCATATACTCGTATCAAGAGATTGATTCGTGATATTCCCTCTACTGAGATCGTTGCAGGTTCTTCCGTGACCAATCTCGCTCAGCTGACTCATGATCAGATTTTCAAACAGTTACAGACAGACTTGGACGGTAGGAGAGCATTGTATGCGAGATTGTTTCCACTCCTCCATGAGTATGATTCGGTTTGACAGATTGATGGATTGTTAGGACAATATCTCGTCTCAGACGAGTTACTTATCACCTGTGTGCCTAGAGAATTTCAGCCTCATGATGACATGGCTAGACAGTTTGTGTCACTAGATACTCGTAGTAGAGAGGTCAGAAACAAAACCAAATCTGATCCAGATACCACGACCTGATTGGTCATCAGAGCATATCGTAGTAGTGTAGGTATAGAGTGTTTTATGAGTGTAGAAGATGAGTTGGGCTATCTATATGGATTTACCAGATTGCTCTTGCCAGAGTTTGGCAAGACGAGAGATCGAGAATGACTGTGAGCTCAGACAGCCTTGATCAGAGAGCTCCATGTCTATGGCAATCTCCAGGCTATTAGTTCGCTGGCATGATCTGATGATGCCTCACAGTCCCCTCGCATCCAATCATTAAAAAAACTTGACCCGCAACAAACTTCTTCACAGAGTCCTTCACAGACTCCTAGCGTAGAAAAACCTCACCAGTCACCTAGCCAGGTCCAACATATGGGTATCTGATGATTGCTCATGGCGACCGCTGAGCAAATCTCTCGTGAGTGATGATATACCAGATTGAGTGTGATCTCTGGTATCTGAGTCAGGAAGTATTATGAGAGACTAGGATATATACTAGAAGGCACATACATGATCAAGACGTTAGCTACAGACACAAGTATGTAGTCTCCTTTCCATGCTTTTTTGACAAATACGTTATATATCTTCTTCCTCGCTGGAGCAGTCTTATGATGATTTCGAGGACTATCAATATCGTGATGGATCGTGATGTATTGTGTCCGGATGTGAATATAAAGATCGTTCATGATGTGTTGGTGTGTCACGATGCCTATTGGGATTCTTTTTGTCTTGATGTTGTTGTCTTGATTTTTTTGTCTTGATGCTGTTGTCCGCTGGGATGCTCTTGCGAGCGTTATTTTGTGTTGTCAGGTATACCATACGATCTGTTTCATGATAGAAGTCAGATTTTTGTTATACTAAATCGCCAAAGGAATTTGATATATTTTCTCTTTGGATGATTCTGTTATGCAGAGTCACTAGAGAAACTTCTGGCTCGAGGTAACCAAGAGATTGAAGATTGAAGATTGAAAATTTCGAAAGAGGCTTAGTATATTTTGTCCCTTCCCTCTCCCTCTTCTATCTTCTTTCCCCCTCTTCTTCCCCCCTGTCATCTCTATTGTATCACGTATATCATACAGTGTCATGATCATATATGAAGATATCTGTATTTGAACCAGTGGATCTGCATACGGTCATGGTATATTTGTGGTATCTGAGACTCCAAACAGTATAATCTTGTATATCTTTTATCTTGATGTTTGTATCCTATGACGCTTTCTACCATCAGTATGGAAAACTTTTTTGCCTATACGCCTATCCAGTATTTTATAGTCAGTCATCTGCTATCGTTCACATTTGCAGTCATGCTTGCTTCTTTGGTGTATTTTTTCATGACTATCAAGCAGACGAACGCAAAGTATAGAATCCTGTCTGCTATTTCTTGTGTCGTGATGATTTCAGCTTTTCTGATTTTGTATCTTCAAGCACAGTCATGGGACACGACATTTCAGTTTGTTGAGTCTACAGGTATGTTTGAGAGAGTACAAGGAGAGCTATTCACCAACGGATACAGATATCTCAATTGGTTGATAGATGTACCTATGTTGCTTCTACAGATGGTATTGATTATGACGTTGACGAGCGCCAAGCGTTTTAAGCTATGAGCTCAGTTTGTATTTTCTGGAGTGATGATGATTCTACTATGATATGTTGGTCAGTTTTATGAAGTAGTAGATCATACGCAGTTAGTGATTTGGGGTGCGTTGTCTACAGTGTTTTTTGTACATATCTTATTCCTGATGTATAAGATCATCAGATTGGCTATCGCAGATAGTGGTACTCCCCAGAGTGCAAAAAAGATTCTGTATGCTATCCGAATACTTTTCTTGATAACGTGGTTGTTGTATCCTATTGCTTATGCAATGCCTATGATATCTATGACATCACAGTGAGTAGTAATCAGACAGTTGCTTTTCACGATAGCGGATATTGGAGCCAAAGTCATATATGGTATCATGTTGATGCAAGTAGCTATGATTCGCTCTGAGTGAGAATGATATACTATGACTGATTAGTTATACTGATCCGCCAAAGAAATCTGTTATGCAAAGCTAGTCGAGAAACTTATGTTCCAAGCGGAGCCTAGGAATACCCAAAAACCGACCCTCATATGGAGGTCGGTTTTTTTGATATCTACTATCGAGTCTGGTATGTCATGTCTGGTATATTATGTCTGATGCTTGCGATATATCTTGTATCTTGCGATATTTTGGCTGTGTTTTTTGTATGGAGATCATACATATGCTGTTATGATTGATTGAGTTGTTGAGATACTTTTTCATAGCCTAGCTGCCCACAGGCGCTATTAGCTTTGCGTCCCATGTTTTGTCTGACAGTGACAGGTACATCGTAGCTCATGACGATCTGTTGGAACTTCCTAATACGTTCTGGACTGGATTCATCCAGATCGATCGTGGGGTTTTGGTTGTAGGGGATGAGGTTGAGATGTGCTTTACGATTGCGTAGGAGCTTTCCTGTCGTATGAGCCAGCTCCATGGTATCGTTTTTATCTTTGATCATGACATACTCGTAGAATACTTCGTTACCTGTCTTGCGAGTATACTCATCGAATACCGCCATGAGTTTGTCTAGCGTATAGTGCTTGGCAATCGTCGGGACGAGTTCTTCACGCAATGCCTGATCAGCACTATGCAAAGAAAACGCAAGGCTGACCGGAAGCTCATCCTCGATGAATTGTTTCAACGGAGGTATCACTCCTGATGTAGAGACCGTGACGCGTTTGCGACTCAGCCCTAGATATTTGGTATCAGTGAGATATTGACAGACCGTTTTGACGTTTTGATAGTTGAGCATCGGCTCGCCCATACCCATGAATACGATATTCCTCACCGATCGTCGAACTCAGTCAGGTTTTTTTCCACATTTTTGTTTGATATAATGATTTGCATATAGCACTTGTCCGAGGATCTCTGCTGCTGTGAGGTTTTTTTTGAGCCCCATCTTGCCCGTCACACAAAAAATACACCCCACATTACATCCCACTTGAGATGAAATACATAGTGTCATACGATTGAGCTTGGTCTCGCCTGTGACGATATCAACGCCTTGGTGGTACATCACTACCGCCTCAAAAATATTATCCGCATCCGATTTGAACAGAAATTTGCTCGTCTCGTCATCTTCTTTGATCGAATCTAGCTCAAAGGGTATGATCTGTATTTCTTTGGTCAGTAACTCTCTGAGATCTTTGGGTAAGGCCGTCATCTCAGCGAAGTCAATCACAGCATTATCAAATACTTCATGCATGATTTGTCTGATCCTGTAGGGTTGGATCTGGTGTTGGTGGCGTCGTTGTTCGAGTGCTGTCTGGTCAAACAGTGAAATCATGATCATATGTCGATGATAAAAGAATGCTCATGTATATAGATTATCATTACCAAAAAAAAGAGAAAACCTGACCCAAGTGATAACTTCCTGGATTACAAATACATCCTGATGCAGTCGTGTTTGGTCGTGCTACCGTTCTTGTGCTACCGTTTTTGTGACCGCTTTGACCCGGTTTTTTCTCTGATCGTACCAATAGTGCGTCATAGTATGTCGATATCGTATGAGTCTGTGTGACGATATCAGCATCTCTAGTCTATACGTCTCCAGTCTATCTATCATGATGATGAGCCGAGCCGAGTTCTTGTGAGATCTCTTTCACCTAGACATCTTACATAATACACCATGTAGTATATCGCTTCATACGCTCAGCTTCTTTTGATCTGTCTGCTTTTCGCTTTTTGTAGGCCGTGCCGATTATGATGATAAGATGGAGTTGACTTTTGCTTGACTTAAGGATATAGAATAAATATCTAAAATATCAATAAGATCAAACACTAACACAGACTTCAACATACCTAGTTGTAATTGTAATCATCATTGACATCGTATCATCACAAATACAAACAAAAACCCATCATCCCGTATTTGCAAAACTCAAACAAAACACAAACAAAAATCAAATCAAAAGTATGAACCTTGATACACAGACCTGTGAATAATCTATCATCTTTTTATATCCTATCTATTTTCTCATCATGACAAACACACTCGATCCAACAAAAAACATACTCGATACAGAACAATATGTAACAAATTTCACGGATTACAATAATACTACATCATTAACAGATGTAAACACAAAGGAGACAGAGACTTCAGCTTTCCGTATTCTGAATATAAAGAATATCTCAAACAAGGTTTGAGAAAAAGCATCAGAAGCGATGAGCTATTTAAAGATGAAGTATGCTACAATGGCTATGTCAGCCCTATCTCCTGCTACAAAAACTGCTATTGTGTCTATCACACTTCCAATCGTAGCACCGGTTTTCCAAGCATGTGAAAATAATGCGGAAGTAGAGCCTGCTATTAAAATACAACGTCCCGAAAAACTTTCGGGAGACTTGAATACATATGTAATGACTTCTGCTAACCAATGAAGATCTACGGCGAATGTATTGTATAATAAAGATTGAACGTACCAATTTGCCAACATTACAGAAGAAGATCAACAAGAAATTGACCAGATCTACATAGATATTGAAAATATACTAATATCTGAATCACAGAGAATTGTGGAGTTTGTAAAAAGTCATCCTCAGCTTCAATCAATAACTAGTAGTGCAGACTTGCCAGAGGGAACAGAGATACAAACAATGCGTGTTCTTTCTCCTTATGTATTATCAATGACTGAGGGCCAAGAAACATTAGCTTGAGAGTACTATAAGTTTCTTACCCAAAATGAAAATGCTGTGAACCCCAGATTAGCATTTCAAAGCTCAGTAAGTAATATGTTGACAAACATGTCTGTTACGGCTACGTTGAATCCAAGGGATGAAGAATACGATATAATAATAAATGCAGTTACGCCTAGAAATGTATATGAAATAGTTTTTAAAACTTTCTACGAAAATTGACCAAAATGAGAGGTAGAAGCATTGTACGCATGTATGTTTGCTATAAGAAACTTACCAAATTGATAATAAGACACAGTCAATGTGTATTTATAAAATAAAGTAAATAATCAAATTATATAGCTGACTTAAAAACTTTTTGAATAAGAAAACAGGACATAATGTCCTGTTTTTTTAATTACCAAGCGACACAAATTGCTCATCATTCTACTCGACGTACTCTTGTTGCTTGTTTTAGTTGCATTTTCCATTGGTTTCACTGGAGGAATATCCTCACTCATGGCTCTATATTAGCATTGTTATCTCATCATTGTGAGTTGTGGTAATATTTAGATAGATAACAAAATCATTGATCAATGGTCCGTAAGTTATGAGTATCTCCTGCTGCTGTTCAGACACTACGACGCAGAAATTCCTGAAAAAATCTTTTTCATTTATAGACTTTCCCGTCTGATCAAACACTCAGTGATTGCTGATTAATAGATGGTGTTCAAGTCAATGCTCTCGCTTGACTGATCTCTAGATCCCCTCTGATGATGGTCTTCGTTCCAGATGATGTAACCGAGATAGACTGTCCTCATGTGAATATAATCTCATTTCATCAATTTGTTCAGATTTCTATCGTGTTGTTTCCTGTAGTGATTGTTAAGTATTTGATCTCTTTTGTTATAGTACCTAGAAGTCATCATGGCGTAGTAACAACGTCATGTACATTATAATAGTAATCATAAATATCATTACAATAGTAATCCATTCATTGTCAAAAATCTCCATACTCACACTGACTTGAAATTAATTGTTCATAGGCATAATCTAAACATTTAGAGGACGTATTTGTTACTGTTTGTCATGCAGTACACTGTACTCATGCGATGTCTGAAGTTCATTCACAACTACATCTTGGAGTCCCGGAAGGGATGTTATACGATACGTACTCTACTGGTGCATTGCTTGAGATCCTATATGTTGATGTTCCATAGATAGGTATTGTCACCGCCGTTCCTCTGAGTACTGATAGGCTTCCTACTACCGTGAGTGTGGATGTAGGAAAGTCAATCCCGATACCGACGTTTCATCCTATATTGGTATTATAGATGTCTGATCATTGTTTGTATCGTAGACTAGCTTCTCATGAGCTATTGAATGTCAGATTGCCACTGCCTCCGCCACCTGCACCGCTACCATAGCTGAGGGCTGAGACCAAGACTCGGTCTGATGTGCTGGTAGGATTGGATGTAGGAGACGTGATGAGACGATAAGTCTCGTCTGTAGTCACGACATATGCGAGCATACCTTTGGTGAGTCTGCTCACAGGGATCGCATACAGATCTGTGAGTGTCTGTACTTGATGATGTCCTCATTGCAGTGAGTTTGCTCGACTGAGTGGATATGATGCATTACTCGAGTCTAGTGGTGTCGGTACATCAGTAAAATTCTGAGCAAAGATCGATCCAGATATGCTGACCAGTACTCCCAGTGATGCGAGTGTCAGATTTTTTATGATCGTTGTTGATGAGTTCATGTGACGATAGGATTAATATCATATAAAAGTGATAACAACTGTTGATGATCCAGGTTTGATTATTTGACAGCGAAGTTGTAGGTGAAGTTTTGTGTAGGAGTCTGTGCATATACTGACCTACATATTCTATATGATCAGCTATATCCTGATGCATTGACCAGTGTCCTTGTCGTACATACCCATCCATTTTCTACACCAAAGCTATTCCTCACTTCTAGATTTTTGCCTCCTGCAAACAGATCCTCTGGCATGACAGCATATCTATATCCTGCTGCTCCTGCATAATTGATATTAGAAGCTGTTGAAGCTTTTTGGACTTTGCTAGAGAATGCACGTACTTCAGCGTCTGTCACAGTAGTGTCTGGATCTAGTCCAAAATACATTCGTTGAAACCAACTATATGATTGGCTAGCTGTTGCTGATCTATTTTTATCATCTCTGACAGTCGCGGAGACAGTAGTAGATGAGCTAGTATTTTTATTCATCGTGACAGTGGTGACAAAGTTCGCAGATCATCATACTGCTAGCGTATTGTATACACTCGCAGGGATGGTACTTGGCGTTGCTGACCCACCATTGTTGACGGCGATGGTCGCCGAGACGACAGGGTGTTTGGTTCTAGTGATCCTGACAGTGACAGTGGCTGTAGTAGTAGTAGGCGTAGATACAGCATATTCTCCTCATGCTGGTGTAGTCGTTATCGATACCTGTGGTACAGCTACATCAGGGAAGAAGTATCCCTCCAAGAAGTCTTTGACAGTCGTTCCACTACTAGGTGTAGATCATCCTCAGACATTGACTGCTGGGAGACCTGGACGAGAGGTCGTCCTATTGATATCAAAATATTGGTTGAGTGCTTCTTCTTCGAGTGCTGGATTGAGGATGTCTGCTGGATTGATACCTCATGATCAAGATCATCCTCATATACATAGACTCAATGTAGGATTTTCCTTACAAAATTGCTCATATTCACTAGTAAATCGTTTTTCGATTTCTTTGGGCATGTTTATCTCTTGTCCGCCGGATCATATGATTGTTGATCAACCTGTTCATACTTGTCTCAGGACTTCTCATGAGATGATATTCCAGATGTCTGATGGATTATTAGATGCAAAAGATCCTGAAAGCAGATTTCTGATACTTCCTGAGAGTTCGCTGAGAGTCTTGCGTAGGATTTCACCTCTAGGATTGAGCGTGAGTACTACACTTTCATCTCCAGTCATCTGACCAAATCTGAGTGTCCCATTACCTCCTTCGTTGAAAGATATCACGAGATTGGATTCATCGGGTCTGACGGTTTGTCCATCAGATGTCACGAATACTCCCATGATCGTCTGATAAGCGTTGAGCAGATTAGATTGGATCTGGAGCGCATTGGTAGAGATGCTGACGGCGAGCATGATTCATGCTCATGCATACACTACTGGCATTATGATCTTCCATAGCTGGGAGTGTGTCGATTGTGTTGGATGTTTTGATTGATGAGATGTCATAGACTTTCGACATAAATAAGGTAAAAATGCATCGTAACTATCAAGATTGTATATAAGAATTATAATTTGTCAAATTTTGGATGGATGAAATATTTCTTGCTTATAAAATACTTTTCAACATCCAACAAAAAAACCTCTCATCAGTAGAGAGGTAGTTGTTTTGGGTAATACTTATGCTATGATTATGATCCACATCATACAAATACTATGAGTGTATATATGAGACTAATTATAAAAAACAAAACCCGCACAATATTGTGCGGATTGAGGGTTGGTCTTTTACTCATGAGTATGAGTATCTTACAGGTAAATATTACGGGTAAATATTATGGGTAAGGACTCTTTGCTCTCGTGCTAGTCAGATTTATGTTTTCTTTTTTCTTTTGACCAGTTCTTTGACATGAGGTGCACCACACGCTGGGCAGTATTCGTAGTAGAATGGGTATTCTTTGTCACATTCTTTGCATTGAGTCTTGAGTGGGTCTCCACAGAATACGCAGTATCTATGGCTCATTATGTTCTTGCATCCACAGTGGAGGCAGTCAACGGATTTGATCAGGATACTCTCTCTCCATCCATTCATGTCGTAGCTTCGCCCTACCGGTCTGATCAGTAGATAGAGGGGCACCCCGATCAGTGGCGTACCGAAGGTGACCAAGAGGATACAGATGACCTGAAATCCAGTATTCTCACTCCTAGCTGTGATGTCACGCGCGACTCGTATCATGCTCGTCAGCCAGATTGCTGCTATGATGACGATGATGAGGTAATTTACCCATCCGCCAGATAGTGACAATGTCGACAGACTTGACGCACTCTCCAAGACAGCTCCTGTAGATTCAATCATATGAGATAATTCCAAAAAACAAATAAAATCTGATACTTCAGTAGTGTTTTGAGGACAAAATTCAATTGAATGTGATAAAGAAATCGTGATAAGGGAATTGAACGATTAGTATGATTTTGAAAAATAAGAACTACACGAGATATTGTTAGTTGTTTCACTTCTTTTTATATGATTCGTACGCTACTATGGATTACAAAAAAGTGCTCTCTTCTCTGTGATATAGATTTCAAGATAACGCCGTATCAGTATATATCAAACAATATCATGACAATACGATTATACAGGTCGATCTCGAACAGCAGATCATCCATTTTGGTGGAAATATAAAAATTTATGATAAACCACATCAACATATTACCAAGCCTGAAGATCGGGTTGTTTTTGAGTGTGTCGATAGATTGTTGACCAAATGATACAAAGCCACCGATGTTTCATTAGAAAAAGTGTATCCTACGGGAAGATGAACCAGCGGGAGACTTGATATTCTCGTCAAAAGAGATGGACAATCATTCCTCATGATAGAATGTAAAACTCGAGGGGTTGAGTTTGATAAAGAATACAAGAAGATGCAAAAAGACGGTGGACAGCTTTTTACCTATTTCCAACAAGATAGAGATAGTGAATATCTGATGCTGTATGCCTCGCATTTTGGTGGTATTGAGATTCAATTCAAGAACGAAATCGTGAAAATAGAAGAGACTTACAGAGAGACTTCTAATGTAGAAGATCTCTATATCCGTTGGAACAAACTTACCAAGACTAATGGCGTATTTGAATCTTGGGTATTGCCGTATCATTTTGAATCTAAAGCCCTTACCAAAAAAGATCTCGTTAAGATAAGACAAGAAGATAGTTCTTTGATTTTCAATAGATTCTTGGAAATACTGAGACATAACACTGTCTCTGACAAACCTAATGCCTTTAACAAGATGTTTACGCTCTTTTTGTGTAAGATATACGACGAGTGACACAAGTGAGATGACGAAGAATTAGAATTTCAATATAAGGAGTGAATTGATGATGATGTGAGCTTTCAGGTCAGACTTACTGATCTGTACAAGAGATGAATGATGGAATTTCTCAGAAAAGAAATCACCGATTTTAATAATGATGATTTTAATAAAGAATTTGGAGATATTGATGAACAAACGAGAAATAAAATCCTCCAGAAAATTACTAAACTAAGATTAGAAAAAAACAATGAATTTGCTATTAAAGAAGTATTTGATACTGAAACATTCAAAGATAATGCTATAGTGCTCAAAGAAGTAGTAGAGCTATTACAAACCTACCAAATTAGATACGCAGAAAAACAGCCATTTTTGGGAGATTTTTTTGAATTATTGCTCACTACTGGACTCAAGCAAGAGTCAGGTCAATTTTTTACTCCTGTACCAGTCGCTAGATTTATTTGTAAATCTATACCACTAGATCGTATCATCCAATCTAAGCTCGATGCAGGAGACGCAAGTGATCTCCTACCTGCCACGATCGATTATGCAGCAGGTAGCGGGCATTTTCTTACCGAATCTATGGAAGAGATACAAAACATCATCCATCAGATAGACGAGTCTAAACTCAGACCCAATGTCGCCAAAGAAATCAGAAAACGACAAAGCGCGACTTTTGATCGGGCAAGTGAGTATATGTATGGTATCGAAAAAGATTATAGACTCGTCAAAACTGCTAAAGTATGATGTTATCTGCATGGAGATGGTATCGCTACCGTGATTCATGGAGATGGCCTAGACAGTTTTAGTCAATCCAAACACTATAGACTCAAGCTCAAAAACGACCCAAACAAAGAAGATCAACAACTCAACGAACAATTTGATTTGGTACTCTCTAATCCACCATACTCAGTTTCCGCATTCAAAGGTAATCTGGATAGAGAAAAAGCAGAAAAAGACTTTGATCTCTACCAATATCTGACCGATAGAAGTAGTGAAATCGAGTGTCTATTTATCGAAAGGACAAAACAACTCCTCAAAGAGTGAGGAATCGCATCACTGATCTTGCCAAGTAGTATTTTGAGCAATAGTGGTATCTACACCAAAGCTCGTGAGATTTTATTGAGAGATTTTGATATCTTGTCGATCGTCTCCCTAGGATCAGGTACATTCATGGCGACAGGAACAAATACAGTCGTCTTGTTTATGAAAAAAAGACACAAATACTTCTCCAGAAATCTAGAAGCATCCATCAACAAGTTCTTCACTAATCTGGTCGACGTATCGCTCAATGGTATTGAGCAGGTCTTCTCCAAATATACAAGCGACATATGGGGAGTGAGTTTGGAAGACTACAAAACGCTCTGCCAGTGATCTCCCAATACAACAATCCAATCTACAGAATTGTATCAAGACTATAGCAAAAAACTCAAAGTAACACATATCCAAAAGCTGACTGATATGATCGTTCAGATTGAAAAAGAGAAGGTTCTCTACTTCGTATTATCATACAATCAACAAGTTGTCTTGGTCAAATCAGGTGAAAAACAAGTTGAAAAAGAATTTTTGGGATATGAATTTAGTGCGAGAAAAGGGAGCGAAGGTATTCACCCTATCCAGTGAGGCAAACTCATCGACGACTGTACCAAGCTCTTTGATCCTGAGAGATTGGATAATGACGCTAAAGTCAGTACCTATATCTATGATGCGTTCAATGGTCGTGATGATAGACCTATTCACGAGGATCTCACAGCTCATATCTCGAGAACCAGACTCGTTAATCTCATCACCTTTGATAGAGTCGATTTTGAGAAGACGATTTCGACCAACGTAAAAAAAAAGATGGGAATAATTAGTAGATATCCATTAGTAAAAATATGATCTATTGCAAAAGAGTTATATGCTTGATGAGATGTCCCAGAGTGAAACTATATTAAATGAACTACTAGTACAGAAGAATATCAAATTCCTATTTTTTCCAATTGAATTGAAAATAATTGATTATATGGTTTTACAAATATTGCTAAAGTTGTAGATTCTTGCATAACGATATCTGCTAGATGAACAATTGGTTTTCCTATCGAAAGAAATCAACCTTTCTATCCAATTGTAAGATTACTCGTACTTATACCCAAAAGAGAATTAGTAATGACTAAATATCTTGTTTACGTTATAGAAAAACTTGAACTGAATCATTTTTGAGCTACAACGCCTCAGTTAACGGTCCCTCAAATTTCTGGCTTTGCAATCCCACTCCCACCACTCGACATTCAACAACAGATCGTCGATGAGATAGGCGTTTTGGAGAAGAAAGCAAAAGAACATAAGGAGAACGTTGAGGAATTGAAGGGTGGTATTGAGAAAATTATCTCAAGTATTGAATGAGAGAAATATACTATTAAAAACATGTGTTTATTAAATCCGTCAAAAAAAGAAATTAATGATATTTCGAAAGATACTATTATTTCGTTTATTGAAATGTCATCGGTTTCAAACAATTGATTTATTGAAAGAAAGGTTGATAAGCATCTCGGCGAACTAAAAAAATGAAGTTATACATATTTTAGAGAATGAGACATAATCCTAGCAAAGATAACGCCATGTATGGAAAATTGAAAATGTGCCTTAGCGCAGAATCTAACAAATAATTTATGAATGTGAAGTTCTGAATTCCACGTAATTAGATGTAATAATCAAATAAACAATAAGTTTTTATTTACGTTTTTGAATAGAGATGAAATAAGAAAAGAAGCTGAGAAAAATATGACATGAGCTAGCTGACATAAAAGAGTTCCAATAAGCTTTTATGAAGCATTACAGATCCCCCTCCCTCCACTCAAGGTTCAACAACAGATAGTCGCTGAGATCGAAGCTATCGAAGCACAAATGGCGTTACTAGAAGTACAGCTTGCGCAGATCTCATGACTCAAGCAGGCTATATTGACTAAGTATCTGTAGATCGTAGTACGGTGTTTCTTGCTACCATTATCCCAGATCAGATTTCTTTACTTTTGTATGTATTCATATTCATCCTATGATCTCCAAAATCCAGACCTTCGTCAATGTGTGACTTGATGGACATGAGATCACAGTAGAAGTCGACTCGAGTAGGTCACTGCCTTCGATCGAGATCATCGGACTCCCGGACAACGCGATCAAAGAATCCAAAGAAAGAATCAAAGCAACGCTGAGACAATGCAACGTGGATCTACCCAAGAGGAAACTCATCATCAATCTGGCTCCCTCTCATATCCGCAAAATGGGTACAGGGTTCGATCTGCCGATAGCCGTAGGATTGCTTTCTCACATCATGGATGGAAAGCACGGATATCATGATCAGCTGTCAGATTTGGTATTGTTTGGAGAATTGGGATTGGATGGTACGATCAAGAGAGTCAACGGTATCTTGCCTGCCATCATCGCGTGTATGAAACACGGCTACCGTCACTTCGTGATCCCAGCCGACAATCAGTACGAATGCGAATATATTTCGGGTATTACGCTGTATCCGATTGCACATTTTCAGGAGATCGTAGATGCATTCAGAGGATGAACGCGTCTGCCACAGATACGTGATAGCAAATCTATAGAAGACTTGTACCAAGGAGACGTCAATTTTGAGGTGGATTTTGCTCAGATCAAGGGACATCTGTTCGCTAAGAGAGCTCTCATGATCGCAGCTGCAGGTCTACACAATGTCTGTATGGTATGAGCTCCTGGTAGCGGCAAGACATTATTGTCCAAGGCCTTGCATTCGATCTTACCGCCGTTGGGATTCCAAGAGATTCTCGAGGTCAGCCAGATGTACTCTCTGGTAGGCAAGCTGGACAAACATACTCCACTCATCACGACTAGACCTTTTCGTCAGGTCCACCACACAGCATCCAAGGTAGCGATTGTTGGATGATGAGCTCTCTTGCATCCCTGAGAGATCAGCCTCGCCAACAAAGGTATTTTGTTATTCGATGAGTTGCCAGAGTTTCCTAGAGAGGTCTTGGAAGTGCTGAGACAGCCACTGGAGGATAGGACGATCACGATCTCGAGAGCATCGGGCTCGGTCCAGTATCCTGCTCATGTGATGTTCATCTCCACGATGAATCCCTGCAAGTGCGGATTCTACAAAGATCCTCAAAAACCCTGCGTCTGTTCGCTCCATGATATCAAAAAATACCAATCCAAGATCTCTGGACCCTTGCTGGATCGTATCGATATGATCTTGGAGATACCCAGAGAGTCGATTGACACGTTGTTGACACAGTCGACAGCAGCGACCCAGACATCTGCACAGCTCAGAGAGTCGGTGATCAAAACTCGACGCCGTCAGCAGGAGAGATTTGCTGGCACATGACTGACTTCCAATTCACAGATCAGCTCCAAACAGATCGACGAACTCATCCAGATGGATGATGCAGCGAGAGAGTTTTTGAAAAAAGCCGCGAATACATTTCAGCTTTCTGGTCGTGTGATCCATAGAGCGATGAAATTAGCCAGGACTATCGCAGATCTGGATGACAGTGATATCGTGCTTGCTCAACATATGGCTGAGAGTCTCCAGTATAGGAGCAAGACGATGTTCGTCGAAGGGTAGGTAATCACCAGATACTATAAACCTGCTCTGAGATATTCTTCGTGGATAAATGCCTCCAGATATGAAAAAAATCTACCAAGATGCCAGATGCCTTTCTATTCATGCGTTCTTGGATATGTATCCTTGTGTATCATGAGTGACGATTGCCCATACGTCAAACCATCTGCAAATCACTTGAAAAAATACTCGCTAAGAGATATATGTCTTACAAAGAAAGCATAAGACAAACTAACAAGCAATCATAGTGTCGTATCTGCTGATATTCTTGAGATGATTTATCTTGTATACATATCAGTTATTCATGCCCAAATTGTATGTCAACGTAGTCAATGAAATCAAATGAAGGGGAGTTTTTGCTGCTGAAATGATCAAAAAAGGTGAGTTGATAGAGGAGTGTCAAATTATTCTCTTACCATCATCACAAACTGAATATATCGATCAAACATTACTCAGAGAATACCGATTCGGTCGAGGTGAGCAGGTAGATGTAGCGATTGCATTGGGTAATGGTAGTTTGTATAATCATAGTTCGCTACCTAATGCTATGTATATCAAAAATCTTGAAACGAATACTCTCATGATCAGGTCTCTATGCGAGATCAAAAAAGACGAAGAAATCTGTTTCGATTATCTCAGTCATGGAGCAACCGAGCAACTATGGTTCCAAGAGATATAGAATATATTATGATCTTTTGTGCGTTTTGCTTTGCACATAAGATCGCAGTAAAATATCTTTTTATCTACTCATGTAGTAGATTTTTTGTATATAAATGTATTAAAATGCTGTATCGTCAAGTATTCTTTTATGAGTTCTCGAGGATGAGTGTACTGTATCAGATTTTTTTCAAACTGTACAGGAGATCTGGTAGTACTCGTATGATTCATTTTGTTTTTTGGATATAAGAGTATATAACATAATGATATCAGTTTTAACACTTCATATTCTCCGCCCAGACCATGGCATATATTTCACAAGACCTCATCCAACGTATAGAAACAAGCAAACAAGAAGGTCGCTACGACGAGGCAATGAAGCTCGTTAATCATATTCTTATCAAAGAACCATCCAACGAACAAGCACTTTTGCAGGTTGCTGATATTCAATATAGAAAAGGCGATATGGATAAAGCATCTAAAGCTGTGGATTTTCTCAATCATACTAATCAGAATAACGATCCTATTGGGCTATATGTCAAAGGTATTATTGAAATGGAAAAAAACAACTGGCGTGCAGCCAAACAATATCTCAAACAAGCTATTGAGCTGACCAAATTTGAAAACCATGAAATTGTAAGATGTTATGGAATTTGTGAATATCGATATGGAAATAGATCCAAGGGATTGGATTTTGTGGAGCATGCTTTTGAGCTCAACAAGCTCGATGCAGAAGTCGTATATAATCTAGTAGAGCTATATCTCTTAGAACATAGATACAAAAAAGCAAAACAATATTTATGATACTATTATAAATATCATAAAAAGCTGATGACGTTTGACAAGACGATTGATTATTATGACGGAAAGATGTGATTATTCGATTCTTATATTCAGCTCAAAACGCATCACAAATAATATTTTATCATCCTATGTCTTAGTATGTTTAGACTCCTTATAACAGATACGTTACATCTTATCAAAACCCATAGATCTCATGTTATGTGAGTAGGATTTATGTTAGCGTGTTTGTTCGTGCTATTGAATGTCTTACTCGCAGTATCACGAGGAGCGAACTCTGTAGTAGATCAGTTGACGGGTAAATTAGGGATGTATTTTTATATCAAAGATGATCCGAATGATACCGAGCGTATCTATACCAGGGTCATGTCGCTCAAAGACGATCTACTCAAACAAGGTATCCAAGCTGAGTTTTCTTCAAAAGATGACGCTCTCAAATTTTTGGAGCAGAGGCTTCCTGAGGTCTTGAGTAATCTCAAACAATATAATATCGATAACCCTCTCCCGGCTACACTATATGTATCTGTACGTACAGAAGAGCAGTATCAACAACTCAAACAAACGGTACTACAATATAGATCCATCATCACGAATGTAGAGGATGTAGATAAAGCAAAAACCCTCAAAACGCAAGAACAAAGAATCGTGAGCACTATTGGTATTGCGAATACTGTGGTCATAGGTTCGTATGTTTTGATTGCGATGTTGTTGGTCATCATGGTATCAGTGATTATTGGGATGGTACGTGCTGATGTGTACAAATATCGCCATCTTATTGAAGTCAAAAAACTTCTATGATGATCATACCAACAGATGATATTGCCCTTTGTGTCATATGGATTGTGTATGGCTACATTGTGACGGGGTATCTCGGTGGGTTTGATGATTATCATATCTATCGGTATTGCACAGCCCATTACACAGATCTTTAGTGTTGATATTATTTCTATTGCCATCAGTTATATATTGACTATCGGTGGTATTGCTCTTGCACAGCTTGTGATTCTACGGATATTGATGGGTGTGATATGATATCAGACCGTGTATCACCATATCAGAAAATACTAAGATATAATATACTAAGACACACCATATTAGAAGTCAGATTTTACTTTTTTGAGAAAGAAGATGTTAGAGGTCAAGAAACTCTATCGAACAGAATTCATACAAATCATCAAAGAATTCTGACAACAATATTCGAGAAGGTTTCTGATTTTTTTTATCTTGTTGCTATTGTTGATAGGAATCTATCGGATAGAATTTACAGCTGGCAGTGAAATGTTCGCAGATTTTTGGGATGCTATTTGGCGATGAGTCATTACTGCTTCTACAATAGGGTATGGGGATAAATATCCAACTACTCAGTGGGGACAATGATTAGCTGTGGCATATATTATTGTTTCTATCTTATTGTTTGGAGATTTGGTCTCGCAGATCACTTCGTATTTACTTACTAAAAATCAAAAGAAAATGACATGAACTCTCAAGAGTACTTTTCGTAACCATGTAATCGTATATGGCAAGTCTAGTATTGAGACATCACGTATGCTCAGACAGTTGAGCAAAGAATTTGATAAAATCGTATTCATATCCTCAAACATTGAGATACCAAAACGTATCCTGCGTATGCAGAGTGATGGTCTTCGTATCGAGCGAGTAAGTTGAAATCCGGATAATGCTGAGATACTCGATCTAGCAAATGTCTCGGATGCTGTAGAATTTGTGCTGTTGCATGACGAGGGCCTAGGATGAGATAAAGATATGCTGATGTATGTGATGAATATCAAACTCATGAATGAACATGTTCCTATTATTGTAGAGATATCAGATGAAAATAGTAGACCATTATTTGAAAAGGCAGGATGTAAGACGATTATCAATACTCAGTCATTAGGTAAAAACCTACTGGTTAGAAGTTTGACGGATGATGTTCATCTGATTTTTGATGAGTTGTTGGAAAATGACGAATGATACGAGATATATAAATGCGCATTAGGACAGGAGCGAGAATGAAAAACACTCAGTCAGCTCAAAAAATTCTATCTGGATAGCGATATTGATGTCGAGATCATCGCCCTCGAAGATGGCAATAAAAAAACATACTTCGAGAAGTATAGCATCATAGCTAAAGATACCTCTGCTTACATCATTTGTCAAAAAAGACTCAAAGAAATCTAATAAAGCATAGCGATCTTGCTCAGATGTTTTTTTATCAAAAAGACTGGTAATAAGATAGATTTCTCCTACAATATGATACTATTTAGATATAGTTGATGTATATGATGCGTATTGTTTTGGTTTCTATTTTCCCGGAGATATATAAGAGTTTTGTGGCTACATCGTTGATTGCCAAAGCACAAGACAAACAAATCCTCACCTTCGAGTATGTCAATCCTAGAGATCGATGTCATGATAAACACCAACAAGTAGATGACGAAATATACTGATGATGAGCCTGATTGCTCATGAAGGCACATCCTTTGATCGATGCTGTCAATGATTGTCTAGTAAAGTATCCGGATGCTCATGTGATCGTGCCGATGCCATCTACACAGCTCTTTACCCAATATCAGGCTCAGTCATTGTCTCGTGAGCACACACTCATATTCGTCTCTGGTAGATACGAATGAATTGATCAGCGTTTTTTGGATTATTTTCAAGACCGTATGCCTGAGCGTCTGCATAGGTATTCGTTGGGATCGTTTATACTCTTAGGCTGAGAAGTAGCGAGTATGTGTATGCTAGAATCGATTGTGAGATTGATTCCCTGAGTCATCAATGATCCGGCAAGTCATGCTGATGAGAGCTATCGTATCGATGACGAGTTGACGACATTGGAGTATCCTCAGTATACCAGACCAGAAGAGATCTATGGCTATCGCGTTCCTGATATCTTGCTAAGTGGACATCATGCTCAGATCCAGTCCTGGAGAATATCTCAAAGAAAAAACCTACGCTAGTATCTTCGGCATTTATATTGTATTCTATCTCCATGACACAGCTCCATTCCAACAATCCGCTTCATGGGATTACTCTTGAGATTATGGTGGTCAGATTAGTACAGTATTTTGGATGGGAAGAATTAGGAAATCTGATACCGATCAATTGTTTTCGCTACGATCCTAGTATCAAGTCTAGTCTCACATTCCTGAGGAAAACACCGCGAGCTCGCACCAAAGTAGAGCAACTGTATCTACAGATAGTATCATCATAAGAATATTTGCAATTTTTTTAGTATATTGTGAGAGAGTTGATACATGCATATATATGGTTCGAATTGGACTAAGATACAATATTATGAAACTAGGTTGCATGATTTTGGGGTGATTGCTGATGTTTTTCAGGCGCTCAATATTCAGAATATGGGATGAGTCTCCGTCTGTGTCAAACCAGGAACAAAAAAGGTCTTGCTGGCAATACCCAGTGACTGCCCCGAAGCTTTGTTCGATTCTCTCTCAAATACTCTTCAACTCATACAAGTCTCAAGACCAGAATAAAGCATAAGACCCAAATAATTCCAAAATACAATGAGGAAGTATTGCGGTCGTATACTAGTTAGCAAAAGAATATTTTCGTTTTTTTACAAGCTTTTGACTATAACATAATAATCTTGTTGAAAAATATCAGCAAAGGTCGTAAATATACGAGTATACTTTATTATCTATTGCATTCGCCATGTCATATCACGCTACACTTCACACTTCCAAAGGACCTATTCGTCTCATCCTCGAAGTCGAAAAGACTCCTCATACGGTCACCAATTTTATTACTCTTGCTCAAGAAGGGTTTTATGATGGGGTGAATTTTCATCGTGTCATAGAAGATTTTATGGTGCAGACAGGTGATCCTACAGGTACTGGATCATGAGGTCCTGGATATAATTTTGGTGATGAATTTCATGCAGATCTTCGTCATGTAGGGCCTGGTATTCTCTCGATGGCAAATGCTGGTCCTGGTACCAATGGGAGTCAGTTTTTCATCACTCACACACAGACGCCACGATTGGACGGCAAACATAGTATCTTCGGTCGTGTGATGGATACAGACGATATGGAAGTCGTCAATATGATCAGACAAGGCGATCTGATCGATCGTGTCGAGCTACATGATGTCAATCTTCCTGATGAGACGATGGAGTTCGCGAATATGATTAGAAAAGCTGTAGCAAAGTAATTTGAGTCATTGCCAAAAACGAAGTGCCTGCCCGCCATGGTAGGATAAAGCAATCCAGTAGAAAAGACATATCCCAAATTTACAAACAAAAGTCAGGTAAGTCATGGGTCGCAGGATAAGGTGCCCGTCGCGCCACTTTGTTTGCAAACACAAAAAATACTTTAAAACCTAGTAAAGTACATAGGTTACAATAGATAGATCAGATTTTTTGTTTTTTTTGTAGTATTTGGTGTATGCGTATCCTCTCTCGAAACGTCAACGGTATCAGGAGTATTGTCACGAAGGGATTCGTCCAGACGATACAGCAACTGGATCCGGATGTCATTTGTCTCCAAGAGACCAAGGCGTTTCTGACTCAATGTCCTGCAGAGATTCAATCTCTTGGTTATACGATCTGTCGGCATGCTGGTACAAGACCGGGATATGCGGGGACTGCTATCTTGACTAGACAACTCCCTCAGCATACCTGTAGTATCTTCGAGCATACGATGTTCCACGAGGATGGCAGAGTGACAGAAGTGTGTCTGGGCGATACGTGTATCATCAATGTCTATTTTCCCAATGGAGGAAGTAGAGCCGATGGCACCGAAATGCTTACCTACAAGCTGAAGTTTTATGATACTCTCATACAGTATCTGAATTCTAAAAAAGAGAAAAATCTGATCGTCGTAGGAGATTATAATATCTGTCATACAGAGAGTGACATTGCCAGACCCAAAGAAAATGCGAAAAGTATAGGATTTCTCCCTATCGAAAGAGAAAAAGTCTCAGAATTTCTCTCTCGTGGATTCGTAGATGTATTTAGGTATCTGTATCCTGATGCTACTGATCAGTATACTCGGTGGTCGTATAGATCATGAGCCAAGCAGAGAAATGTCTGACGGAGGATAGACTATGCCTGTGTCTCTGAGCATCTCACTGGGCAGATTGTCTCATTTCAGCACTATCCAGAGATAAGTGGCTCTGATCACTGTCCGATTATGCTGGAGATAGACGTGTAGTCGTCTTATACTAATTCTCTTTATAGTTTTCGTTAGACTTGTCATACAAAAAAAGCCTCGGAAGATTTGTTCGAAACATTTCTTGAGGCGTTTTTCTTACAAGCTGGTTTTAAATTCTAGCTCTTGTGTTTTATGGTGCCTGTATGATATCTCAGATTGATATCTCGTTCTTTTGTGTAGGGCTACTATTCCCCACTATGGCTCTGTGCTAATGCTTCAGCTTGGAAGTATACGACAGCAGCTTGTATAATGTCTTCGAGGTTTCCCATCATGATACCTGGTAGATTGGATCGAGACTCTTTGATACGATGATCGGTGAGTCTGTCTTGTGGGAAATTATATGTTTTGATCTTTTCGGATCTGTCTCCGTCTCAGATTTGACTTCCTCTGAGATCTCTTTGCTCGGATTGAGATTTATCTTGTTCTATCTGATAGAGCTTCGCTTTGAGCACAGCGAATGCTTTTTCTTTATTTTGCATCTGTGATTTGGAGTCACCTATCGTGACGATGATACCAGTGGGCAAGTGATGGACTCTGACTCAGGTTTGGTTTTTGTTGGCATTTTGTCATCAGGCAGATGATGCAGCATAGGTATCCATTTGGACGTCTTTCATGTGTAGGTTGACTTGTACATCGTCGATCTCAGGCATGACAGCGACGGTGATAGTAGAGGTGTGTATTCTTCCGTTGGATTCGGTAGAGGGGATTCTTTGGACTCTGTGGACACCTGATTCGTATTTCATGACAGAGTAGACTTTGTCGCCAGAGACTTTGACCATGACGAATTTGATACCGCCTACGTCACTATATTGTTGTTCGATGACTTCAGGTTTCCATCATTTGTTCGCAGTGTATGCGAGGTATGCTTTGAGTAATTCAGCAGCAAAAAGCCCTGCCTCATCTCATCCAGCTGCGGGTCTGATTTCCAAGAAGATATTTTTGTCATCATTCGGATCTTTGGGGAGGAGTGCTACTTTGACACGTTGCTCTATATCCGGGAGCTGGGCTTGCGCTTCGTTGAGCTGAGTCTGAGCAAGTTCTATCATATCTGGATCAGATTCCTGAGCGAGCATTTCTTTGGCATCATTGAGCTGTTGATTGATGACTTTGTACTCTTGCGTGAGATGATATAGCTCTTCCAAGTCTGATGATTTTTTGCCCAGACTTCTGAGTAGTTGCATATCGCTCATGATATCAGGGTCCATGAGTTGCTCTTGCAGTGAGAGATATTGACGTTCTATATCGAGGAGTTTTTCGAACATTATTGAACAAAAAAGAATAAATAAATCTGACTATTGTGGTCTTGTAGTTGCTCAGTGTTTGAGTCTCATTGTGTAGATAAGATTGTTTTTTGCTATGGAATAATCGCAACATAGTACCCTAGCTTTGTATGGTTGCTCACAGCTAAAGCTACTTCCCCCAAGAGTCCTTGCTTTGCGACACGCAATGATCACGGGGATACGCCTGCGACCTATTTTTTTGTTTTTTATGGACTCATTGTGGTAATCTTTTTGTCATGTAGTCAATTCAAGTTGTTCTACGATCAATCCATGTATTATCTTCTGACTATCTTCTGATCATCCTCTGCCTCATCTTCTGCCATTTTCTGACTATCTTCTGTGTATTTCTGGATCGTTATGGCGAGATGATCGTGGATACGACAATGTATAATACTCATAGCAGTTGTTCTATTCATGTACTCAGGATAGATCTTGCTAGAGGAGTTCCAATGATGAGATATATCACAACTAGTGAGATGAGAGGATTATTTGCTACATACAGCTTGGCCCAGATAGAGAAACTAGGAAAAAGATAACCTATAATCCTATAGCCATCTAATGGAGGTATAGGAAGCATATTGAAGACTGCCAATCCACAGTTAATAATCGCTCGTTGTATCCAAAAAGAGACAAACATATCTGACCCTGCAAAATACAGCGTGATAGCATCAGCACCCAAGAATCCGACTGCGTATCACTGAGCAATCAACAACCCCAAAAATGCTAGCACTATATTGCTTGCTGGTCCTGCTAGTGCTACGAGTAACTCGTCTCTGAGTGGATGCTGGTAGTAATTGGGATTGATTTCTACCGGTTTACCCCATCCGAATGCACGTCATCCCATCGCACTGATAATAAATACCACAGTACCGATCGGGTCAAGATGCGCAAGAGGGTTGAGTGTCAGTCTTCCTTGTATCTTGGGTGTAGGATCGCCGAGTCGATAAGAGCTATATCCATGAGCTGCTTCGTGTACGCTGAGAGCTATGAGTAGGATCACGACAAGTGATATGATATCAAATGGATTCATGTCATCGTG
>JBGTAD010000125.1:0-4744 GCA_041750055.1 Candidatus Absconditabacterales bacterium
CATTCAAATCTGGTACATCCTATCATCTGATCCACTCAGACAATGACTTCGTATGTACAGAAGTAGGTCACTTCACTCCCGAATATCACAAAGATCCTGCACTCACTACCGGCCAAATCGGCTATATCGTCACCGGCCAAAAATCCGTAAGAGACGCTCAGATCGGAGATACAATCATGTCTACCAAAAGAAGTCATGCCTTCCTATCATCTCAGTCTTCTGAATCTTTTGAACCTTCGCAAATACATCAATACTTGGTCCCTGGATTCAAAAAAGTGAAACCCTACGTATATGCGTGAGTCTATCCGCTAGACAGTATCGACTACGACAACCTCAAAGAAGCATTCTCCAAACTCCAACTCAACGACTCTGCAGTAGAATACGAACTTGAAAGCAGTCAGGCTTTAGGTTTTGGTTTTAGAGCAGGATTTTTGGGGATGCTGCATATGGACATCATCAAAGAGAGGATCCTGAGAGAATACGGCATCCAGACGATATTCACTATCCCCAACGTCATCTATCTGGTCAAATCCAGACAATACACACTCGATGCAATCAAATCCTGAGCCAATATCATGAGCCTCATTGAGACAGGACTCATCAAACACCTCGCAGACTATATACTCACACACGATCTCAAAAACCTCTCAGAAGCTGATCAAGAAATATTACTCGAACTACTCGTCATGAACGAGCTATCTCATCATAGCTTTCTCCAGACTCCCAAAGAATTTCAGATACATATCTCTGCAATATTCAAACCGCGAATCGTCGTAAGATCAGCGCAAGGACTCCCCACTGGACAGATCGAGGACATCCTCGAGCCATTTGCTCAGGTCGAAGTCATCGGACCAGAAGAATACAGCGGCAATATCATGGAGCTATGCCAAGACTACAGAGGCACGATGAACAAAATGGAAAGCATCGATCAAAGCAGAATCATACGACACTATCTCATGCCGATGGGCGAGGTGATTGTAGATTTTTATGATAGACTCAAATCTGCCACCAAAGGATACGCTACTATGAATTATGAATTCAAAGAATATGAAAAATCTGACCTCGTCAAGATGGATATTTTCTTGAATAACAATCTGATAGAATCATTTAGTATGATCATACACGAAGAAAAAGCCTACCAAAAAGGAAGAGACATCGTCGAAAAACTCAAAGAGCTCATCCCCAAGCATCTGTTTTCTATCCCTATCCAGGCTGGTATCGGCAACAAAATGATCGCCCGTGAGACTATCTCAGCTCTCAAGAAAGACGTCATCTCCAAATGCTACGGGTGAGATATCACGCGCAAACGTAAACTCCTCGCCAAACAAAAAGAAGGAAAAAAACGTATGAAAGCCCTATGATCCGTCTCTGTCCCTGACGATATCTTTATCAAGATGGTCACGAGAGATTAGGTACATAATCATTTCAAAAAATCTAGATTGGTTTTTTACTCATCAGGCAGCAAACTCCACAAAACGTCAAAAATAGTTTTTTGCGTCTTATAATAGACAGCATTATTAATTTCAATTGCAGTAGGAACAAGATCATAAGACATATGTATAGCTAAGCCATCTCGCAAAACATTATCCGATTGTAAATCTACAAATCATGAAGGCAGTAATTTAATACGATTGCGAGGGTCATTTAATGATCTTACTGCTTTAGCATATTCACGCCCTGCTGGATTATCTACGACGATAGAATGCTGGGATCATTTAAAACTAGTCAAATAACGATCTTTCAATTCTTGCATAGTCCATTGGTGGTGATCCAATAGCGTTTGTACATTCCAAATAAAAAATCCTTCATTAAATAAAGTCATACCTATGGCAGCAATAGCATCCAGTCATTGATGAATGCGGACTTTTGGTAATGATAAATATTTATTACCATACTCATCAAATAATGCTCTTTGTTGTTCTATCATTCGTTTATGAGAAAGTATACGCTGTGCCTTTACTTGGAGATCATTCATTAGATTATCTATCGATACGGCACTATAAGTATCACTTCTTCCATACTTATCAATACGTAATCGTTGCTGATGTAGCATATATTGAATATGATCATATACTGTTGATCTTGGTTTCTTAAGTATATTTGACATTTGAGTAGTTGTCGCTTGTCAGTATTTGAGACATATTAGATAGATCTCTATATGCTCTGGATACATATCGATATGAGCTAATAGTGTCTTAAGATCCATCATAAACAAACGGGAAGTAGTAAAAAACGTAGAGTTACTTATAGCAGGTAATCATAATAACCTAATATAGCAAAGGAATTACAAAACAACTACAACGACGGATTATGTCGTTGATAAGAATACATAATCGCTTGATAAGAATACATATATTTATTAGTATGTCAATCAATCTTCTTTTATCTTTTTTTTATTCTGTTTTGGTCCGCAATCCAAGTATTTCTTCTACCCCAACAGCTATTCTTCCTACCAAATACGGTATTGCCAAACTCTATGGTTTTAGCGAAGGACCCAAAGAGCATTGTTGTTTAGCTTTTTGAAGCATCGAAGACAAAGACAACGTACTGTGTAGAATTCATTCATCATGTATCACTTGAGATGTCTTTCATTCACTCAAATGCGATTGCTGAGAACAGTTGGATACATCTCTACATATGATCTCTCAACACTGATGAATACTTATCTATCTTCAACAAGAATCAAGAGACATTTGATTACTAAACAAAATCAGAGCCTATTCTCTCCAAGATCAATGATATGATACAATACAGGCAAATGAAAAGCTCTGACTCCCAATAGATAATAGAACGTATGGAATAGTCAAAGAAATTCTTAAAAATTTGCAGATCAACTCTATCAATCTTATAACAAACAATCCTCACAAAGTGGATAGCATGATACTCTTGTGAATACCAGTCAACAAAAGAACACCAATCAAAGTAAATCCGAATACCCATAACAATCAATATCTACAAACCAAGAAAGATAAAATGAGACACTATCTCTAACTTACTTTAATCGATTATGTTTTCTATATGAAGCTTACTACTACAAATCTCACCACCATGAAATTACTTTCTGACGAAGAAATAAAAATCGCCAAATGTATTTCAGAACTTGTTCGTTCTTATCACATAACAGGAACAGTTATAGACATTTGATGATGAGATGGCACTATTTCTCGTATGGCATTTGGATATCATCCAGATATCAAGGTACAAGTAATTGATATACTACCATTTTCTTTGGAGAATCTTCCTTGAAATATTACTCATCGCATTGCAGATATTTTTTCTCTTAATGCAGAAAACATTACTCCTGTTCAAGAGACTACGACACTACTCTTTTCTCATGTTCTACAATATATTGATACTGATCAACAAAAACTTCTAAACAAAGTACACCAGCTACACCCAGACAATGTCATACTCGTCATCAATCAAAACAACGATATTATGAAAGATGCTCTTCAATTTTTTGCTCAAAAAAAACGAGATGAAAACGCAGAACAAGCAATCAAATGATTTCCTGGTCAAGATTACCAACAAGTAGATTATAAAGAATTCAATGGAATATTTTACAAAAGTGAAAATATGACCACAGCAATGATACTAGCTACTTTATTGTTTGATAGTTCTCTTACTATAGAACAACTTGAACAATTAGATCAATTTCTTGACTCTAAATGATGTAGCAATCAATTTTCTGTCAATCAACAAGTCATTCTTTATCAACGCAAACCATAACCTATCATGAAAACATCACCCATATATATTGGTATGATTCATTTAGGAGCACTTAAATGAGCAGATTCTAGTCAAATCAAACTTATCATCAAAAATGCTGAATATGATCTCCAACAATTAGAATCAGCAGGATTCACTAATGTTTGCCTAATCAATGAATATGACTACCCTCATACTATATCTATCTCAGAACAAGAAAAACAAACATTTTTACATGTCGCAAAACATATCAAACAAAAAACCCGTATCCATATATGATTGTGTATTTTATACAACGATCGAAAAGCGACATTAGATATTACAACAGAAATCAATGCAGATTTTGTTAGGATCGACACCTTCGTTGATACCGTATCTTGTGATGCTGGTATTATTTATGCACAAGCTCAGGAAATCATAAAATATAAAAAAGAGATTGGGTCTAATATACGCATATTCACAGATATTCATCCAAAATATAAAACTCTTATAAAGCAAAAGACTCTCTCTACATCAGCACATCAAGCATTTGATAATTGATCTGACGGTATTATTATAACATGAAGTACTTCAAGACATCCTCCATATCTCCAAGATATAATCGACATCCATACGCAATTCAATCATAAGATAATCCTTATAGGAAGTGGACTTTCAGAGCAAAATATCGATCTTTTCTCTCCCTACATACATTGATGATTTATCTGAACTAGTATAAAACAAGATTGACGCATTGATTACATATTAGCCAAAAGATTTATACAACGTACAAGAAACTCATTGACCAACAAAAACCAAGGAGAGACAAATCTATTATTGTAATAATATTCAAACTGAGATTTTTCTTGCCAATCTATTCCACAGATACCGTGCCAAATATATCCATCCTGCCAATACAACTAGATGTAACACACCATATAAAAACCGATCTCATATAATCTAAAGGATCTATGGATTAGAAATCCATAGGTTTGGGTATGGTCTGAAAGACCTATTCACCCTCAAGTATGAATGTATTATTGTCTTTTATGTTTTC
>JBGTAD010000126.1:0-8564 GCA_041750055.1 Candidatus Absconditabacterales bacterium
GCTTATCACAGAGAAATGCCTTGTTTCTATAGTAATTACTGAGTTATATGTACTATGTAGATCAAAAAAATCACTTTGTTTTTCACAAAACGGTCCGCCTGTCGGCGGACTGTTTAGTTAGCGAGTTGGACAGCAATGGAAATATATAGAAAAAATGTTTTCTGATATACGAGTATAGCTCAGATAGATCTTCATAATTAAATGAATCAGCATTGAAAAATGTATTCTTATTGATTCATCATCGAAAGAATTTAGCTGCTTTTATCTCTCATTATTCTTGGTACAGATAATAATCATTAGCACTATCTCACAGTCCATAGTTTTGTCTGCTATTTTTTCTTAGATCAGTTCCTCGTTCTATTTTTGTTATAGCAGTAAAGAGTTTGTATATTAGGTTTGTTTTGTCAGTATGAGTGAGTGAATCAAGTCAGTTCTCAAGAGCTTTTTTTAATTCTGGGATATTCACGAATCCATGTTTTTCATGTTCAGTCAGTGAATCAAGTCAGTTTTCTACAATCTGATTTTTATTCTTTTATAATGTTTGCAAAGGCAATTCTGAAAAACAATATCAACAACTCTCAAGAAAAATCTATGAGTACTACTCTTTGGCATTGAATCGTTGATGCGCGTTCTATTGCCAAGCATTATTGGTTATTATGGTAATCATAAAAATAATTTCATTTCAGACGAAAATCAAACAATTATTTTAGTAAAATCTGGATAGCCAATTGTGTTTCGAACAAAACGCTTAATGCTTTCTGCAGTCTTAGCTTTTATCAGATCAGCTTCTTCTGGCGTAATATATTCATATTCTAGAGCAAAGAACACAAGATCATCTCTTGTCGCTAGTCATCGAATCTGCCTTATTTGTCATTTGTCTTCAATTAAAGAAACTAAACTCCTTATAAAGTTATTGCTGCTATAAAAGTAAGAATGAATTGCATCTGAGATGAGTTGATTATAGAGTTCTTTATTATTTTCTGTTAATCTTGATAAAACTTTATCTCATATATATATATAATCTAAGTATCCTTTCGATGTTATTAAGTGATTATATTTATTAAAGAATATTTTCCACGTTAAGAGGTCTGTAATAAATTCATTAAATACTATTGGATTTTTTTCTTTGAGTCAATCAGTAAAACCAGAACGTAATGATTTGTGATCAAAAGTATTTGCTTTGTTTTGATATCATTTGTATTCTAATTCAACTTTGGTTGAAAGAAAGTGTAAAATCTCGTGAACAGCAACGATATACAGGTGCTTTTCTTTTTGTATATGATCACTAGATAAAAAAATACAATTCATTCGGCTTGTTCAAACAGTATTTTCATCCTTTCATTCTCGGTTTTGTGCTATTATAAAACAAGGCTTAAGATTTGTGTTGTCGATATCTATTATGTCATTTTCTTTAAGAAATTTTGATACATCAAGTCGCGCGTTAGTAATAATTTCAACTTGCTCTGGGGTCATATCCTTTTTTCATTCTATATTAGAAAATCCCTGGATACTATTGCTTAGTGTTGTGAATATTTGATCTATTGATACTTGATTGGTGTGTTGGGGATTTGTTTTGTTAGTTATCTTTAGTACAAATCAAGTATCGTTTTCCATGAGAATACTTATTATAGTAAAAAGAAATAACACCTCTTATACTCATCTTGATGTAATTAGTCAACTACAAATACCACACAAATACATTTTTTTGTATTACGGTTGTTGATTGTTGATCCTGGCTCTGATAGCAAAAACTACTACTAACACGACAAATCATACGATCAACATACCTACGATAATCCCTACTCGTCGTAAGATCGTACCAACGATACTTGATCATCCGCTAGATGTATCAGTGACAGGAGTCTCTGCAGGTGTTTCTTGGAGATCTTCATTGGGACAGTTCTTAGTAGGAATGTTGAAATATCATGCTATTGTACAGATATTGGTTTCTACGAGAGCAAAGTCATCTGGATCGATTTGGTTAGCTCAGACATTATTAATATCTGTAGCTACTGCAGCCCCAATAAGTTGTTTGATACTCTGGAGAGCTGTCTTGATGGCTTCTTGATTACCATTGGCAGCATCGATTTGATCAAAAGACGGCTGGCCCTGTGCTTTTAGATCAATGGGAAGGATGCTGAGGATATCAGCTTTTGCTATTTCATACACTGACCCTGCTCCGGCGGCTTTGGTAGATTCGGTATCGAGTTTGATGAGAATATCTTCGAGTTGGATCTTTTGCTCTGCTGTCAGGTCTGGCTGTTCAGTAGCGACAAAATTCCTCACCGTGACGACTTCTGCACTCGTAGATAGTCCATCGATCAGACTTCTTCTCAGATTTTCTAAGAGAGTTTTTAAATCTGATATTTTAGACTTAGATGCGTCTAACGATCAGATATAGCGCTCTAGAGCTGTATAAACTTGTTGCTGTGCAGGATTGAGCTTGACCTCATAGTCCAAGAAGTTGATGACAATATCTTTGGTGACCATCTTGCCATCTGCTGCTTGATAGTGTAATCTGGTGCGAAGTGCATCATATTGTGGGTTGAAACTACTCGTCGTGAGAGTATTGCAGGCGATATCTTTGTTGTTCGCTGGATCTCCGGTCTTGGTAGAATCAGTGAGGATATTGGTATCCAAATAACACTGCCCTGGTCCTGTATACTGGATATATCGTACGACTTCGTTATTAAGATTGGATCAAACATTAATAGATGACTGTGCTCAGGATGTCGTGATTGCTGGGATAGAGATAACATTAACGGTATCAGTATTGTTACCTGGAGTGACTTCGATGACTTTTCTGGTAGATGCATTATTACCAAACGCATCGACTACTTCGAATCTGGTAGCAAATTTGCCATATTCAGGATATGTAAATACTGCTGTGTCATTGTTTTGATCTGTTCGAATATTATCAGATTTTTTACAATTCCTCAAATCCATACACAAAAATCTAGATTCTAGCTGTCAAATACTGGTATCTTTGATAAGAATTGTCTTGTCATAGGATTCGTATACAAATTGTGGCTTGAGTCATTCTTTGACAGCAATAGCTTCTGAATCATCAGTCCCAGCAAAGTTTCTGTAGAAGACTGTTACTCTCGCTGTATACGTTCCAGGCTTGGTGTATGTGTATTGAGCTCTATCATTCTTGGTGATCAGATCGATGACTCCATCACTATCAAAATCATATTTGAAGACTCTATTATCAAAAAAGTCTGGCCTATTGGAGAGGATTCTCGCCGTCACATCAAACGTGACGGTCTCTCATGCGTCGATATTGATTTTATCTTGCTTCATCGTGACCAGAGGGACGTCTACGCTCTTGGCATCAGCAGGAAAAATGACGATAGGTCCGTTTCCGATAATATCTTCACTCTTGGTCTCTCATCCATCATTGTCAGTGAGTTTGACGCCAAACACGTACTCGCCTGCTTCTCTAGGAATCGAAAAGAATACATAAGGAATATTATTGGGAGTGACTTTGATTTCTAGGAGTCTGGAAGGGTTTTCTTTTTTGTAATAATACCGAGTATAGTATGAAATCACTCAGTCAGCATCAGCGGGTGTAGGCGTCTGAGCGGACACTTTGACAATGAGCGGATCGTAGCTTGTTTTGAACAGATCTTTTTGTTTTTGAGCATTGAATCCTACGCCTACATCATTTCCATATTGAGGGAATGTCATGAAGAGGTTATTGATTTTGGGGAGAGCATTGACGACTTTGAAATAGATTCTTTTCCTATCGTTTTTACCGATCGTCGTATCTTCTACCGTGAGATCAACATACGTACATCCTAACTCTGGGAACTTATACGAGAAATTCTTCGTGTTAAATATATCGTCGTTTCTGGGTTGAAAAAACACATTAAGATCTTTGTCTGATTCTCCTTTGATATTGACGGAGTCTGAAACATCAATCTTAAATTCTTGCTGTCTATCGATACGATACGCGGGGATATTTCTACAGGTATCAGACTGTAATAAAATCTGACCCTGTGGATCTTTGACAACGTATGATCCTACTGGACTGTTTTTTTCTCCGATAAATACCTTTTTTGTGATTTCGTTTTCTTCGCCGTTGGGATCGACTACTGATAGCTTGACGTCATAGATTCCTGCTTTTTCATACGTATGGCTGATGACATCGGTTTGGACATTTCTGGTCTGACCATCACCAAATGATCGACTATAACTTATCAGTGGTCTATTAGAATCTACCGTGAAATTGATCGGTGTTCATCGAGTCGTAGCGGTGGGGTTCGCATTGATAATAGGTCTGAGTCAGGATTCTACTCTGATTGTTTTTTGGATTTCTCCAATCTTACCGAAGCTATCTCTCACCGTCAGTTGGATTTGATACTCACCTTTTTGATTGAATGAGACGACGATACGTTTTCCATTTTGCTCTGATCTCTCACGCACTACCGTATCAGTATTAGAAAACTTCCAATCATACGTGAGAGTATCATTACCATTGACTACATCATCATCTATCGTTCATCCAGCATCGAAGATATATTGAGACGGATACTTCCAATCAATAACCGGCTCCATCGTGAACTGAGCAATAGGTGGAGTCGAATCCACATACAACTGTAGTGTATCAGTATTAGTCTGTCCTAGGAGATCCGTAATGGTGAGGATGATTTTGTACGAACCAGGGATAGCAAATGTTTTTTTGAAATCTTTGGTCTGGAGTGTCTCGATCTTATCTCCTTGATCATTGATGACGTCTCGTTTGTATGATTTGATCGATGAGGCTACGCTATATGATGCAGCTGCATCAAAACTGAACATTGTAGTCGTCGTACCATTCGCGGGTGCACCACGGATGACTGCGATGGGGTCAGATACTACGAGGCGATATATTTTGGTGATCTCGTTTTGCTCGTTATCTTTGACAGTCAGCGCGATACTATATTCGCCGTCCTGAGGAAACACTACTCTGAGTGCTCCAGGTACCGTTTCAGCAGATTGATTGACAGCAAATCACTTATCATTTTTGATATCTCGTTTGTGACTGATGATTTTTCTACCTCCTTTGGCGAGAGTAGCAGATGCATCGACAATCACACCACGCAGTGCGTCTTGACTCGATATTTTGCTAATCTGATCCTCTCTCATCCTCTGTCATCCTACGAAAATCGAAATCGTAGCAGCCTGGGGAGCGACATCGATAGAGATTTTTGCTTCTCCATCAAAGATTCATTCTGTTCATTGGTTTGCGCTCCTGACAGTGAGATGTACGATATAGTTTCATTCTTTTTGGAAGGTATAATTGACGACTGGTCACTGTCCGATGATACGGTCTACACCATCAGTATCTTTGAAATATCGATAGAAGTTGTTGCTAGGAATCGTTGCATTCGAGGGATCTAGACTATTCCTGGCATCAAAGGTCACGGTATGAGGAGCGGATCATTGTTTGGGATTGGCAGCGATGACAGCTTGGATGGTAAATTTGCTAGAAATTTCCTGCATAATACGATCCAAGGGATCAAAACAATTACCCAAAAAAGTATCAAAATCTGAACGAGAAAACTGGTTGCCTAGCGACTGAGTCAAGAGTAAACACTGCTCATACACTACTTTATATGAGTTATCTCTAGGAAACACAGGAAACACACGCTGAAAATTTGTATTAAGCGATTGGAACACACTGATATCTGGTTGTTGTCAGATTTTTGATGATGCTTGCAAAGAGACGAATGATTGGGTGATAGCATCTCGAGAGGTTTTGATAGCATAGTTGGGTACATATTCTACTGGCACCTGAGCAAACACGTCAGTCATCATCACAAAAGCACCCATAGACAAGATACATGCTATGATACTATGTGCCACAATATGCTTGCTATGCGCATTATATTGAGAGATTTGAGAGAAAATAGACAGAATGTATTGTTTGAAGTGTCTCATGGATGTATACGTCATAGATCGAGCTTTTCACAAAAGCAATAAAATTACTATGATTGTAATGAGGTTTATATATTTTGCAAATTTAAGAGTATATGGAGTATACGCTTGGGCTTGCATACAGCTACCTGAATATCTAGTATCGTGCTTGGATTCGAACAATATAACACTCACATAGCATCATTATTGGTTAGATTTGATTTTACCTTTTTGTATTAGGCTTATGGAATTGTTCAAAAGATTGATTGTCTCGTTGTTTCCTGAAACACTGCTCGCTCAGAATCCTATGAATCCTGCAGGAATGTTTATCTCTTTCATCAATGCTAGGCAGTTCTTTTCTGTGGTAAATAGAAGAATTATTGAACATTACAAACTCAACTTTTTTGATATTGCGTTGGATCCGTTTGAGATCAAGATCGGTTTTGGAGAGGGTATGAATATCAAACCCAGAGATATCGAACAATATTTTGCGTATTGCGCTGTATCCAATATGAATGGGGTGAAGTTTTACAATCCTGTATTCATGGCGACAGTGATGGTATTAGTGATTGCAAATCGTCTTAGACCTGTTTTTGAGTGATATTCATATCAGTATTTTTATCATTTTTTGTTGAGTATCCATCATCTGAGTTTGTTTATCTCATCCAAGATCAAACAATTTCCCAACACTTCTAAACAAGAACAATATCAGCGATTTGTAGATGTGTTGTTTAGTACATATGATCGACAGCTGAGTCAGTGATATAAAGGATACTCCAAAGACAAATGCGAACAGATCAAAAAAGAACTCGTAAAACAATTGGATAGTATGTTTATGCTGTTTTATCGGTATCAGCATTGCGGCAATAGTGTACTAGCTGGGCAGGCTCCGTTGAGTGAGTTCTATCAGTGGCTATTGCAAGATGAATTACAAAGACAAGGAAGCAAACATATCATACAACAGCGACTAGAAACTACTGATACCAGTGTGTATCGCACAGACTATACAGCATACGAAAAAGAAGTATGTATGATCATCATACCCACTGATTTGCAAATCAAATATCTCTTGCAAGGAAAAGAAATATTCGAAGTAACTCGTATGATATTATGAGATCTGTATCAAAGCAATGAAATCGAAGAATATTTTCATTCGTTCTTGGAATCTGGGGATCTATTCATAGACTTCCTGCGCCATGTGACGGATTTCGGAGGCATCAAATCGCGTTTTTTTACAGGTATGAAAAAATATCTCAACCAAACACTCAAGCAATACCAACAAGATGAAGACGATATGGATGAATCTATGTCATTCATAGGATCATTTGAAGATATGGAACAATTTATACCTCAAGCAATCAAACAAGAAGGGAAATCCTTAGAAAAAATCATGAATTTTTATGTGACATTCGTAGGATGAATGCGAGTATCCAGATGAGACTGATGATACCTCAGACTGTTTTATCCTGAGCTACTCAATGAACTACAATCCAAGTTGACGATGCTATGAGGTAGCAAAGAAGACGCTCTGTATTATTATGGATCTCAACTGTATGCATACAGCAAGAACTTGTTTTATTATAGACATACACACGATCATATCAGGTCAGGAAAAGAACAATTTGTAGTGCCAGCGAGATCTGATATCAAAGAAATTCAATCAAATTTATTCGTTTTATCAATGTTTGATCAATATGCGCTGGCTAGTGCTATCCAAGAAATGCATCCTAGAGATACCAAGCTATATATCAAACAAAAACAAATCCTGACACTCTTCAAATCAAAAATTGGTAAATCTCTCAAAGAGATCATCAATATCTCTGATCATAAACAATATCTCAAAGAACTGTATCATCATATCCAACAACATCTTGTAGAGATACCTGATTTGGACGATATACTATACAGACATCTGAGTGAAAAAGATCTCGCTACAAGCAAAGAAGCATTGTATACCATAGACTACCGAATGGTGTCAGATTTATTATGATATTTGAAAGACGATCAAGGAGTTTGCCTAGGCGAACTACACACTGATCTCACGGTATCAAGCATCATCGGAACGCTCAAAGACACTATCTTTTGACTATCACTCCTGTACCAGTATATCCATCAAATGGAACAAAAACATCAGTTGCCATTTAGAAAATATCTGCTAGTGCAATCTGTTGTATCAGATCTGTATAACATCAAAAAACCTATTGATACAGCATTCATCAATGCTTGTATGTACGTGATCGATCGCTATGCAGACATTATGATCAAACGAATCAAAATCGATGATAACAAAGGTTTTTTGGATATCTGATGAGAACAGTGGATTAGTTTTATCGATGGAAAATCAGACCAAGCGGTATTGTCAGATATTGTCGGAGAAGATATGATGTGGCTGAGAGGATATCTCAAAAATATCAGCTATTACAATAAAAGATACCTCATACCCAATAATTAACATGTAGTTTTTATCATATTTGTACAACAATGACTCTCAATTTGACTACATTAGGGACTCAAGACGAACATCCCCAGACCTCCCCATCGATACTCATCACCGGAGGGCTAGGATTTATCGGTTCGCATGTGGCGGTAGTATTTGCTCAGCAGTGATACCAGGTCAACATCATCGACAATCTATCGAACTGCACGATCAACGTCCTAACCAA
>JBGTAD010000127.1:0-3836 GCA_041750055.1 Candidatus Absconditabacterales bacterium
GCTGATTGGATACGAAAGAGAAAGGAGGTGAAAACAAGCCTGAATAAGGACTATCGTGCTTGTTATAACAACGGCTGTGTTGTTTACTCACATTAGTTTGGATAGTAGGTTCGATATTCAGCCAGCTATTATTCCTGCTCAGATCGTATTTGGTATCAGTTTTATCTGAGCTTGATTGATTTTTAGGGCTCCTGATGGACAAATAGATAATCTTACTACCGCTGCTACGATATGGTTTGCAGCAGCTCTTGGTATGGGAATATGAGTATGAAAATGAATGCTGGGGATCATTGCTACATTGTTTTATTTTATCATCATCATGATCCCGAACATCGTCAGTCGTACTCCATCTTCCAAATAACATCTACAAAACATTTTTTATCTTTTTTCTTTCTTTTTGTCATGAAAAAATCACTCAAACAGTATGTAGTTCCAGTTATTGGTGTTATTGTAATCCTAGGTGTACTATGATCAGCATATGTATATTACACTAGTCAACAAAAACCTGACGGGGTGTATGTTGCTACGGATACTTCTGTTGAAACTACTACACCTCCTCTTGACACTACTGTCACAGACTGATCGCAACCTCAAGACTCATCAACACCTCAAGACTCATCAACATCTGCAAAGCAATTTAATCTCGTCCCAGCATCATTGATGTGATGGAAGGCGACCAAACCTGGTGGATTTCATACGGGTACGGTAGGAATTACCGATGGATATGTTCGTGTAGAGAATGGACTCATTCAAGATGGTAAATTTACTGTAGATATGAATTCTCTCCAGTTACTCGATATTGATAATGAAAAATTTGAACAAGAAATCAGAGACGACTTCTTCGAATCTACCAAATATCCTAATGTGTTATTTGCAGTAACTAAGACATACGCTAGTGGTTCTCAGACGATAGTAGAAGGACAACTCACGATCAAAGATATAACCCAACCTATATCATTCCCAGCTAATATCACGATAACTGATAATCAAATCCAAGCAAAAGCTGAGTTTGCTATTGATAGAAATCTGTGGAATTTGAAGTATCGAGATGGTGCTGTCAATAGATATCTCGAGTTTATTCTTGATCTCACTCGACAGCCAGCATTATAAAAAACAATACTCGTTTCAAAAACGCCAAATCTTGTATCTACAGGATGGCGTTTTTGTTTTTTGTAAAACGTATTGAAGTATATCTCATAATTGCATACTATACGGTCAGATTTGCTTATTTTTTTTATTGATTGTTGTTTATATTATCCATGTCAGATCAATCACAATGACCTATCATAGAAGTCACAATCAAAAACGACGAAGGAGAAGTATTATGAACGGTCCAAGCATCTAAGACCAAATCACTCGTCGAATCCGCAGAAGATGTCGGTGTAGAAATCCCGAGCTCTTGCCGTTCGGGAGCGTGCTTCGTCTGTGCAGCGAGAGTCAAAGAAGGGATGGAATTCCTCGATATTGGTAAATTCTGAGTGCCGTTGGTCGATATCGATGAGGACCAGGTGCTCACCTGTGTCTGTGGTATCAAAGACGAAGTATTCTCGATGCCAGGATATCACAAGATCGTGTTGGAGAAATTGCTGTAGAGGTAAAAGGATCCTTCACTCAATATATTTCGTGTAAGCATTGAAACGCTTCTAACCTATACATTGAAGTCATGTATCCAATTGTTTCATACAATTCTATTTCAGATCTTCTGATCTTGTCTCTGAAATGTTCTGTGTTTATATCGTTTCTATATCGTTTCTATATTCCATGATGATCATACGAAGTGTCTTGGTAGTATATCTCCTGTGAATCAATCTACGAACACTGAGTCTATTCGCTCTGGACAAGCGATATGCCTCCACCTGACAGCGACGTATTACGGAGAATAAACTCTTGCAGTTGACTGCATATGGAGGACGGCTGGGTGCACTAGCCGGTATGAGTCTGTTTCGTCACAAAATATCTAAGTCAGCTTTTTTGATTCGTTTTTGGAAAAGAGCAGGAATACGATTTGTGTTGACAGTTTTTGCTCTCATATATTTTGCATAGAGAAATATCTCTTACGAAATGTGAATAACGAAATGCGAATAATACATACGTTATTTAAAATCTTATTATCTTACGTCTTTTACCTCGTCTCTTAATGTAATGAAAGCCTTTATTCTCGCAGCATGATTTGGTACGCGCATGCTACCGATTACCAAGACCATCCCCAAAGAACTCCTACCTGTGGGTAACAAACCCGTCATCCAGTATATCGTCGAAGGTATCGTCGAAGCCGGCATCCAGAATATTATTATCCTCACATCTCAATACAAAAAAGCTCTCGAAGATTATTTTGATAAAAACTACGAACTTGAAGAACTTCTCAAAAGAAAAGGAAAATCTGACCAGCTACTTGCTATCAACAAACCCAGAGATATGGCTCGTTATGTATTTGTCAAACAACAAGAACAAAATGGAACATGATCAGCAATTCTCTTGGCTCAGCCGTGGATTCACGAAGAATTCTTCATGGTGGTATATGGCGATACTATATTCCATCCAGATGCATTTAGCGAGATGATAGCACTGCATCAGCAGACAGGAAAATCCGTCATGCTCGTGGTCGAAGTCCCTCAGCAAGACGTCAGCAAATACGGTGTGATCAAAATGGATGAAGCCTGAAATATCATCGATATCGTCGAAAAACCCAAACCAGAATATGCTCCTAGTAACCTCATCATGTATGGGATCATGATCCTGCCTCGCAAGATCTTCCCTCTGCTAGCTAAGACCGAGCCTGATGAGCAATCTGGAGAGATCTATCCACGAGAAGCTGTCGGAGAGCTCATGCGTGAGAAATCACTCATCCCGTATATTTGCAAACACCCGACACGAGATATCGGTAGTCTGGAGAGCTGGATCCAAGCGAATGTGTATTTTAGAGATCAGGGAATGAAGATGTGGTAAAACCTTGCGCGATTTATATTTGCAATAACTACAAAATAATAGTATTATGATATTGTATTTTTTTACCCCTTTTCTATAATCATCAATGATGAATACTCCAATACATATCGTATGAATATGAATCGTCGCTAGTATGGTACTCGTGTGATGTAGTGGATGATCAGACGTATCTAATACGACCCCTAGTATATCAACCTCGACAGGTCTAGTAGATAGCTCAGGTCTCAACTCTGGCTCTCCACAACAAGAACCTACACTCAGTGATGAGGTTTCATGATCTGATGAGACTCAGTATGCAGATCCATCATTAGCAGATATGAGTTTGTTTGTGCGTATGTTGAATGGTACGTATACCAAAGTGCAAGAAGCAGTGGCTCTGTATGCGAACACTCCAGATCTCGCATCCAACGATATCACGATCTACGATCTCGCAAATCCCAAAGTCGTAGCGAGCAACGGTGCGTGTCATACGATGGAAGCAGAAGTCGGATCGACGATTCGTGTATATGATATCTGCCGACAAGACTCCAAGATCAACTCTATTACGCTCAAAGAAGTGAGATAATTATGATATCATTGAAATATCTCCTGATATCATCACTGATACAAGTTTGATTACTCGTCTACTCATCTCTCAGCTCAGTCTGAGAGGTTTTTTGTGTTACGTTTTTTGATAAGATGGTCTTGAAATGTGTTGACATGTTTTATATATTGATTTCTTAATAAATATAAAATTTTAAAACAAAGAAATTATGAAAAATCTAGAATTGTTCTTTTTGTTCTTCTTGTTAATCTTGGTATGCGGTTGCACTAATGATAGTCGGACCTCGGCTGCCAAGGATATACGTGTGTTGGATACACTCAATAATGTCCAGGTAGTTATTCAAGAC
>JBGTAD010000128.1:0-2463 GCA_041750055.1 Candidatus Absconditabacterales bacterium
ATGACTGACGTAGTTACTAATCACTATTTACTAATCACTATCGTCATGTCTCGCGACCTACATTACCAGTGACTCATCTATTCTCTCAATACCTCACTGAGCATCTCCAAACTCAAATCATGAGAATATCCGCTCGATACAGATACACTAGCAATAGATCAACGATGTCAAAACCAATGAATACAGGTCATTGTAGAAGGCATGATTGAATATCATCACCGTTTCCATCAAGTCAGTGCTAGACCATATATTATGTATGCATTAGGAGATCTTGCGGTACTACACAGACCACTACTATGAATTGTATGACCCAGACAGATGAGTCCGTATGGAGAACGTATCGTAGATAACATTATACAACAGGCTCAGGAGTACGACCTTGCAACGATTTCATGATTGGCTCCATGAGTAGATTGGACTACCCATACTCGTAGTATCGAGAAAAACATTCCTACAATTGCTATTCTCTGAGGAGGTCTACAATATTTCCTCAGTCAGTCCACACAGCGCACACTCATACAACAAATTGTCGCCGCATGATGACTCGTACTATCAGAATTCAAACTCAAACAAACCCCCACACATTTCACTTTCCCACAGAGGAATAGATTGATTGCTTGACTATCTCATATCCTCTTGGTACCCGAAGCTGGCAAACAATCAGGCAGCCTCATCACAGTAGACGATGCAATCAAAGTCGGAAGACCAGTGTACGGATTTCCTCAGAACATCTACTCCCCTCATAGCGAATGAATACTCGAATATATCAGCTCTGGAAGCGTCAAATGCGCATCATCCATACCACTCGTATTATCGCAACACTTCTCATCTGTAGCATCCCAGCAACCAATATCTATCCAAGAAATACCAAATCTGACACCACGCCAGCAAGAAATTGTCAATCATCTACAGTGAAAAGGTCCTGTAAGTATAGAGACTATCATTCAAATCAGTTGAATTGACCAAATCGAATTATTGACTGAGTTGAGTATGTTGGAGTTGGATAACATCGTCATACAAGCAGTCCCCAATCATTATCAACTCAAATAAAAAACCTCTCTGTCATCATAGTATAATGACAAAGAGATCTGTATATGATACCATAATAATTATCCCAACCAAGACTGTAGTGATGCCATCAACCAATCAGTAAATGACTGAGAAGATGTTCTTCAGGAGCTAGCAGGAGCTACATTATGTATAGCCACTATTGGCTCAGGAGAGAGTTGAAGAGTTTTCTCAGATTCTTGTTGCGATCTAAGACCTCTGGCTTGTATTCCAAATGCCTGAGTCAAAATAAATGCAGTTTGATCCTTTCTTACTGAGATATCTTTAGTAGGACTTGGTCATCAAGTCTTATTGAGTATTTTATGTATTACATTCATCATCTCTGATAAGGTAATATTCTGATCTGGCTGCAAGTAGTATATTCCAGAGTCTTTAGTTTCCAATGAATCTAAAAGTCATAATGATCTAAGACGATATACTGATATAGCAAAACTGTCTGTAGGAAGAACGTCCTGATAAGCTGTTTGATCAAAAGGCAAAGTAATTGCATCAAAAGAAACATTCTGTACTTTCTGTAACAATCTATCTATCATTATAATAAACTCATAACGCTTGACGATATTCTGAGGACAAAACTCATCTGATGTACAACCACGAACAATTTCTAAGTCATACAAAGCTTGGATATCAGGAGCATATTGGTTATTTGTCACATCATTAAAAAAATAACGAGACTGTGAATAATAAGGAATAGATCATGATCATGTGGATCCGCTACCGGAGTCCGCAGGTTTTTCTGACATAAGCTTATCATCTTTTTCATGTTTTGTAACATGTTGTACTAAAGACAATAACGATCGTTTACCTTCATTGTTAGAACCTTCGTGTGAATTTCAAACAATAAGATTTTCTGCTTGAGTAAAGGCGAGGTTTGATATCATGCTAATCAAAGCAATGACTGCCACGCGCTGATACAATGAAAAAGAAAGATAATACCCTTTTTTTTGTATGCGTATAAAAGCTAGTAAATAAAGTTCAAGACATATACATATTTTTTTGTATTTGTCAACACTTTATTTAAAATAAAAAAATCAGACCTAAGTCTGATCTTTATCTCATAGAGGTTTACTACATACTATCATATTTACTCATCAATAATTCACTTTTTATTTTAGTAATAATATCTTGTACTACTCATACAATGATAATCACTCAAGATCAAGTAACAACAACAGGAAGAGATCCAAATTCTTTAGTCAATGATTGTATCAATGGTATATAATTAAGAAGATAGGTATAAATACCAACAAGACCCAATCATGTACCTCCCCATAAACATAAATGCATCAAAACTTTGTTAATATAATTTGCTGTCTCAGTACCAGGTCTAATACCAGTAATAAATCATCATCTTTTCTGTATTGTATCCGCAATTCTATCAGGATTGAAAACAAT
>JBGTAD010000129.1:0-9136 GCA_041750055.1 Candidatus Absconditabacterales bacterium
TCGTATCCTCCAAATGCCCTACCTCTCAACTAAAAACCCTATCATCCAAGCCAGAGATCGTGCCATCCTATGGACACTATATGGATCGGGTCTGAGAGTCAGCGAACTCATCAATCTCCAAATAGAACAAATCAAATCTGAAACCAATCAAATACAAATAGTAGGAAAAGGATCTAAACTTAGATCCGCATTCATCACTCCCAAATCCAAAGAATATATTATCGAATATCTCAATCTCAGAGCTGACGATCATTCTGTCGTATTTATCAATCATTCTAATAACAGTAGTAGTTTTGGTAGTCAGCTATCCAGGAATGCTGTAGACGACATCGTCAAGACATACGCCAAACTCGCAGGCATCAGCAAGAGAGTCACACCCCATACGCTCAGACACAGCTTTGCTACGACACTGCTCAAAAAATGAGCTGATCTGAGAGCTGTACAAGTGCTGCTATGACATGCCAGTATCACGACGACCCAGATCTATACCCATATCGACGATCGCCATCTCCAGTCCGTACATCAGCTGATGGAGTAAGTATCATAGCATCGTCTTTTGATACTTGCAAAATACTATAGACAAATAGTGTCGGCCAACAAAAATGGGATAAAGTCACAAAGCTCTGATCAACTCTCCGAACCAAGTGAAGGAGTGGGTCCCTCCGGGGACGACTGAGCTCGAGGCAACAGAATATCTATTCTAAGTAATAACGTAATTTCTTGGCCGACGAGGGCGCCCTGAGCAAAGCGAAGAAGTACTCTTGGGGTGCTTTTTTGTCTATTTATGCTCGTAGAGTACTTTTTTGCCTGGCAGAAAAAAAGTAGATCCCGCCGAAGGCGAATATCTGAATACTAAAAAAGATTTAAAATAGGATCTACAAACGAATACTTCAAAATAAAAATACCATAACACAGAAAAAAGATAGAGTTTAATCATTATATTTGCAAATTTCTGTCGTGTGATTATAGTATGAGATATGTTTTAAATAATGAAATTCACAACGCCTTGTATCTTATTTTTTGATATATTCTACCTCAATTCTATGAGGTTATACATTTATCATTCCTCAATGCCACATTCATGCACATGCTCACAGACAAAGTCCTTTTCATCACCTGATGAACGAGCGGTATCGGCGCAGCTACCGTCCTAGAAGCTCTCAAACAATGAGCGAAGGTCTGCTTCGCAGGGAGAAATCAGACCGAAGCCACCAAAATCATCAATCAAGCACATACTCTCTGAATCAAATCTGACAAAATCCTCTTCGCTCCATGCGACGTCACTGACGAGCAGCAGATCATCCACGCACTCCAATCTACCATATCACAACGAGGCAAACTCGATGGAGTCTTCGCCAATGCTGGCTATCATACCGTAGGTAACATCCTCGAGACCTCACTTGAAGAGCGAAATCGCATCATCCAAGTCGATCTCACCGGGACATTCTTGACACTCAAACATGCTATCCCCTATCTACAAACCAATCAAGGTGGGAGTATCGTCATCATGGGTAGCGACCAGAGTCTGATAGGCAAAGGCAATTCCTGTGCGTATTGAGTGACCAAAGGAGCTCTGGGTCAGCTCACCAAATCTACCGCGATCGACTTCGCCAGCCAGAATATCCGCGTCAATTGCGTCTGTCCAGGCACTATCGATACTCCCCTTGCCCGCCGTGCGATGCAGATGTTTGCAGATCATGAGTTTTGATGAAATCTGGAGCAGTGAGTCGCATTCCTTGAAAAAGCTCAACCTATCCAAAGATTATGAAAATCTGAAGAAGTCTGATCTCTGGTGTGTTTTCTGCTGTCTGATGCTGCGCCTTTCATGACCTGATGACTCATCAGCATCGACGGAGGCTATACAGCGATGTAGCATGGACTCTCAGCAATCATTTCACATAGAAAATCAGCGCATGTACAGTGTATCTCGACATCATCCTCTCCTTGCAGGAGAGGGGAAGGGAGAGGTGGATCCTATAAAATGAAAGGCTACACACAGATTCATCTTTGCGAGTACTAGTTGACACTTGAGGCTAAAAACTACCAGCGATAGTTCTCGTGCCTCCGTTTTCATCTCATCAAAAGTCTCCAACAAATCCTTCGATTTCGTTACGCTTTAGCTACACTACCTCAAGACAACCTACTACTGAGATCCGTCATTCGTCATTCGTCATTCGCAATCCATCATTCGTAATCTATTCCCCTATCTCATACATCTCCCCATTCTTCACGACAATCCCCTCTTTGAGCATTTTTTGCAAGATCAGATCAAATTGAATATGAGTCGTCAAACTACGAAGTTGATCAAGGTCAGCTTTTTTTGTTTTGAGAATATACTGCAAAACCTGACTCCTGACTTGTCTAGTAGATCACTCGAACGATCATTGTTGGGATAGCGACTTAATCCCCGTCACGGACGATGTCAGCACCATCGCACCATAATCCATCAATGCATTATTCCAGATCCTCCCATGACCATGAGGTACACATTGTCTAGCTGTGTCTACAAGAAGCTTGGGGCTGATGTCATGAGGTAGTTTGAATGAATAGATCAGAACTCTCCTAATATTCGTATCCATGACGGGAGTATCTTGATTGTACGCAAACGCCAAGATAGCATTGGCTGTATACGGACCAATCCCAGGAAGCTGGATCAATGACTCATACTGCTCAGGCATGACTCCAGCATACTGATCGACGACCGCCTGACAGCATTGCTGAAGACGCAGTGCTCTACTATTATATCCCAATCCCGACCGCATACTCAGCAATTCGGCTTTGGAAGATATCGCAAGATCTTGGATGCTAGGATAACGTTGGATAAAACGATGATAATATTCTATCACTCTGGAGACCTGAGTCTGCTGGGACATTACCTCAGACAAGAGAATATAATAAGGATCCGTAGTATGCCTCCAGGGCAAATCTCTACCATATACCGCATATCGTCATAGTATTTCTTGCTGTACCGTCACAATACGCTGCTCATCTAGTATGACAGATTTCATCATATTTTGGCTGCTAATAAAAGATGCTCTACGTTGACATTAGTACGCATTGCGCGCTTGATCCATGAGAGACGATCTGCTAACTGGTGATTTCCTCATGCTTGTTGATATTGTATCAAGAGCATATCAACGATCGACTCAACAGATCATGCTTGCGCAAGTTTTTTACTCAGCTGAATAAAAGCTGGATATCATCACTGCTGTAGCATCAACGTAGAAAAAAGCTGAGCCTGATCTATCAGTGTACCTAATTGCTCTAGCTGTCCCGATCCTGTTATCGCTAATCCAGGACGTCACTGGGCATACACGACCAAACGATCAATATCAGCACGTGATAATTGAGGATACTGAGACATCAATCACTCACTGAGTTCAAAATCTGAGACAATATCCATCTTGATCACGAGTGCTCTGGACAAAATCGTAGGTAACAAACGCTGTGACTGCGAGGATGTAGCGAGAATAAGCTGTTTACCATTAGGTTCTTCTAGAGTCTTGAGCAAAGCATTAGCTGATGAAGCGTTCATTCTTTCGAGATGTTCAATCAACAAGACTTTGATAGATCCATTCGCAGATAAAGATAGTCGCTCAACTGCCTCTCTTACTCATAGGTCCTCATACATCGTTCCATTTGCTCTCCTGATCATGAGTTTATCTTTAGTTTTGGGACGCTCTATCTTGAGAGTGTGCTCTTTACCAACCTCGTCAGACAAATCCTCAAGGACCAATAAATCTGATCAATATGGATGAGTGAGACGACGAGCATGTTCGAGTAGTGCTGTATATTTACCGATATGAGTAGGCCCACTCACAATCAAAAATGGGTGCGAAACTCCTTGCTCAGATACACGAGTAATATACTCACGAATAAGATCTCATTGTTTACTATTTCCTATCATAAGACACGATGAAGTAATAAAATATTAGCTATATGTGAGTTTATCCACACATCTCAATAACGCTCCCACTCCTAGTGAGAAGATGAAGGACGAAAGGAAAGGAAATAAAAGAAAATAAAAGAAAAGGAAAGGAGATAAGACAGAGAGATTTGGAATGAGAGTTGGAGAGAAGTCTATACTACGATCAGAAAGAGATCTTGTCGATGACACAAGAGTCAATGACACAAGAATCAATGCCTCTACCAGTCAATTCTCTACGATCATCTCAAACATCTCAACAACATATACACAAAAAAGAAGCTCTTGCAAGCTTCTCATGATGATTGAAATGATGATAATAAGATAAGGCAGTGAATACACACATCAGACAATAGATTACTTTACGATGAAGATATTCATAACAACAGATCAACATCTTCATCCAGAGATCTATGATAGACGTATCAAGATCCTTTCACAGTCAATCCTATAGAAGGTTCTTTGATTGATTCTGTTTGGATATCAGATGTCTGATACATATCATGAATATGCTCTATGACTTGCTGCGTATACGGTATTTCATTCTCTATCGCCGAACTTAACTGTGCTTTGAAATGCAGCTGCTCAGAAACTCACAAAGATTTCTTGAGCGCAGATATGATACGCTGAATACGTCTACGATACGACTGTTTACCCACTTTATCTAATCGGTATAACACTATCATAAATACCTCCTTCTCTTGTGATTCAAAAGCATCAGATTTTGATAATGTTTTCATCAAAGATACTGTAGATCAGTACCCGTATTTTTCCACCAAAGATAATGAAAGCTCGGCTCACTGTATGACACTAGACATCAATTCGAGATAAACAATAAAACTCCAATATTATTTCTTAATACTTGAGATAATAGAACCCAAGTATTGCGATTGTAATTCTTTATCGGTATGGATAAGTTTTTTGACAACGATAGCGGTAGAGTGCTTGAGATCAGATTCCCAAGACTCAAGAAGAGTCTTTTCCATTTTTTTGGAATGCTGCTGCGCATTCTCGATGATAGTTCATGCTTCTTCTTGCCCTTGAGCGATGAGATGTTGTTTGTTTTTTTCTCATATCACCTTTGCCTCAGATAGAATATCGTTTTTTTCTTGATACGCAGCATGGAGGATATCTAGCTTTTTACTTTCAGCATCAGCTATTATTTGGTTATACTCTACTTGCGTATTTTTGAGTTTTTGGATGAGTTGTTTTTTCTCTAAAATTTCTCTCAAAAGAATATCTCCAAACAATTTCTTGAAGATAAATAAGAGTAGAAAAACGTTTACTATCTGGACGAAGAGAACATCCAATTTGATAGTAAGTGGTCATAATGGTATTAACATCTCATACGGCAACAATATAATAAAGCGAATTATCTATAAATCGTCAAGAAGGCGACTAGCAAACCATAGATAGCTGCAGATTCGACAATAGCAATAAACAAAATCATATTATTGAAAATTTGTTTCTCAAAGTCAGGATTTCTGAGAATAGAATTGATAGCGGCCTTTACAATAAACCCCTCTCAAAGTCCAGCTGCCAATCACGGCAATCAAACAGCAAGACCTGCAGAAATAGCCTGATAGAAAGTCAAATTGTCTGAGAACAATATCAATATGGCAATCAAAAGACCATAGATCGCAGCAGATTCAACTAATGCGATACCAATAATAGTAATTCTTTTAAAGACTGGTTCAAGATCAGGATTTGTTCACATAGCTTTGATTGAAGATTGAGCGACAATAGCTTCTCCAAACGTGACTCAAAGACCAGCTAAACCAATAGCCAATGCTGCTCATAATAATGTGGTAGATGAATCCATAACAATAAGAAATATAATAATAAAAATGATAACAACTATAAAATGATTATTCTAATCATCTATGACTAACTTAATACCTATACAAGACAACATTGCAAAGACGAATGCCTGTACAAAGGCCACAAATATAGATTGAATATATAAAATAACGGGGATACCTATAACAAGATTCATATTGAGCAGTCAAACAAACAGTCATCCTAATCACAAAAATGTAACATTTAATAATACTCATCACGCAGACATATTCCCAAACAACCTCATAGACAGAGAGATAACCTTAGAGAATACTCATACAATATCCAAAAATCATGTAAACAGGGAGATGGCAATATCTCACAATCTTGCTCATATTCATGATCATTCAATCAGTCATTTTCCCGTAATAGGAATATATTCATGAAAGAAACCTCAAGCACCCATTTTTTTGAACTGTAGATATAGAGGAATGATTGTCGCTATCAAAGCAAGAGCAATATTGAATTCAAATTCTCCAGTAGGATTAGTAACATTTCTCAACCACCAAGGCACTATAAACCTCAAGATATCATTAAACACTCACAAGAGATTGGCAAACAAGATAACAAAAAAGGAATACACAACATATTTTTTGATCCAGAGAGGCGCTTCTTCTCAAAGCAAAGATTCAAACATATCCCACACTCCTTCAAATAGAGAAGAAAACAGTATCCTCAATCCAGAGCGCTCATTCTTGGAAAAGAATATTCACAACAATATGAGCAATATAATCAATACAATCGTACCGTTATATGTAGACATCCAATGGAACCTCAGCCCATCTTCTATTCCACCATCTAGAGATCAGTCAAAGTTATTGATCAAAACAAGCTGTCCAGATTGGAACTGTATTCTATACTGCATACTATCATAATCCTGAGGATCAATATCTACCTGAGTTGGTACTATATACGAATTCATCGTATTGAGATTTGAAGGATTCATCTCAAAATACGGATCAGCTCACCGCACCAACAGTCACCCACAAGACGATATCAACAAAGAGACTAGAGTAATCAAGATTTTCATATAAAGGCTGGTTTTTAAGACAAAAAAGATATCACCAAAAAGCCGTGGAACAATACAAATTTATCTTCGAAGGCAGAAGTGGTAGCTCTAGAATGACATACATCATCCATATGGCCCCATGACCTAGGTTATGAAGAAGAAATTATACAGATTTGTTCACCAACTTTTTAGTAATCAAACAGTCTTGTCTACGTAGTTACGCTTAGATTTCAAGGGTTTTTTATAGATGCTATGAGTTTTTTTTATGACCAATCGAATCTAATAATGTTTTGGAAATACCATCTACCACGAATTGGTGAGTTTTTTGATAGATAATCTGTCTCTGGATATACCTATAGACGAATCGAGCTCAGATTAATATAATTAAACTATACGCTACGAATCCATAGTTTTGAAAAATCACTTGTGCCGATTGCCAATTTCTTCAAAGAAAATACCCAGTCAAAGTCAAAAAAGCACTTCGTATCATCGATCACGCTATCGTATAAGCAGCAAAACGTCGGAAATTCATATGAATCGATCACGCTGGTATGGATAGCAAACTCCTACCCAACGGCAAAAACCTTCCTACGAAAACAATTCTTTCGCCGTATTTTTCGAAGAGCCGATAGACTTTTTCTATACTCGAAGCACTAATCAGCAAATATTTACCGTATTTTTCAAAGAATCACAAAATCTTTTTTTTGTGTGCTCGAGATCAGATGAAATATAATGGTAACGTTCACATCCCTGTCCCCAAACCTCATGCAATGATAGCAAGCACAAGATTAAATTTACCCTGAGAAGCCAAATATCATACAAAAGGCATAATCAATTCACTAGGAATAGGCGGAAACAGATTCTCTACAAACATCGCTAAGAAAATTCATCCATATCCAATTGATTCTATAAGCCCTAATAACAATCACACAATCCATTCTAGCATGAGAATCAATAGCAAAACAATGATAAAACAATAATATATCAGACCATAACAAAATCAAACCATAACAAAAGCTAACCTTAAATCAACAAACAGTTCATAGCAATTCGTGACAATATTATATTTGCATTTATGAATTGTTTTGAGTAATATCAGAATATGCAAGAGTTATTAATCATAGCCATTATTTTCATTGTAGTTGGTGCGTGTTGTTATGCATGAGGATATGTTTTGTGGTATCAATATTTGATCACATCACAAAAAGATCTCATGAGCAAAAAAGCTCAACAGCTGAGGTTTTTGCATGTCAAAATGGCTCTCAAACCATCATGAGCAAGTGACACAGGAGACTCTATACAATCGATGAAACAAAATATCGACCTCATGAATCAATTCTACAAAAACGTCTACGCTCTATACGAAGATTCATATCGAGCGAAACAACTCGGACAAGACTATATCAGTATCGAACTCATGGTAGAAAAAGAAATCATCAAACGATATATCGCTCTCCCCGAAGATCACGTCGAGACGTTCGAAAAACTCATCAACTCACTATATCCTGGATCTGTCATAGAACATACAGGTCAACCCAAGCTTCTCCAAGCAGGCAAATACATGGCATGATGACAGTTTACGCTAAGTAAATCTAACGAATACCCACTCAAGACCTACGAAAGCTACGAGGCAGATCCGATGGATAGTATCCTATCAGCATTCTCGAGAGTAGAGTGAGATGAAATACTATCATTGCAGATGTTATTGAGTCCGTTACATGAATCTCGACAAGAAAAAACGAGGAAAAAAATAGAAGATATCAAAGAAGGAAATAAAAGCTGATGGTCACTATCGTGAGTAGTGTCAGATGTTTTAGGATTTTTGTGGAAGGTAGCGACCAATAACAACAAACCCGAAGACGAAAAAAAGAACGAAAATAAAAACAAATTCTCCAGTCAACAACTCTGAGATATGGATAAAAAAGTCGAAGATGAGATCTTCAGCGTTGTCCTCAGAGCGTTTGCTAGTTCTCCAGTACCGACCAGACCAGAAAGGATCATCAACGATCTCTCTAGATCTCTAAGTCAATATAATTACCTAGGCTTGAATTCACTATCATTCCAAAAAGCAGGAGATATCCATCAGTTTTGTAGAGAATTTATCCAAAGGGATTTCATTGTACACCAATCCACCACCAAAGCGATCTCCAAGCGATGATCTTTCATGATGCTCAATATCAAAGAGTTATCTTCGATCGTCCATCTCCCCAATAGCAAATTCAACAAAAATCCTCGTATCAAACGACAAACATCCAAAATCGTCGCCCCTCCAGATAATATACCGTCTGAGGGATTGCATATCTGATATAGCATCTATGGTGGCGTACAAAAAAACATCAACATTAAAGATAAAGATAGGTTTC